>JABHXF010000005.1 GCA_018657385.1 Candidatus Woesearchaeota archaeon
AGGAAGTAGTTCTTCTTGAACTCCAATAAATTCATTTTTTATATTATAGCCCGCCATAAAATACAGATCATCACTAGAATCACCCCATATGTTAGTAAGTACAGGAGTAATCCCATTATCAACTCCTGTTAGATCGTTCCATTCAGTTCCATCAAAATTATAGATATTACCTGGAACACCTGTTGCCATAACATAACAACCATTTCCATCTTCTTGTAAATCTAAAGAAAACTGACAATCACCTAATATAAATTGAGGATCATTATTATCATCTAATCCTTGATAAGTAATAGTTGATTTGCCATCAAAACAATATGCTTCATTTAATGGAAGGTCTTTTAATGTTAAACATTCACCATTTACTTCTCCATTTTCTTTGTAACAAACTTGTCCTTCATTACATTCTTCATTTTGTGTGCATGTTGGTTCAATTTCAGATTCACATGTCTTAAACCCAACATCATAGTTTTCATCAGGTTGGCCTTGATTATTGATTGTATCTAAATTAAGTTCTAAACATAACCCACCATCAAGATAAAACTTTTTTGACTCAAGATTACTAATACCAACTAAACATTCACCATCATAACAAATTTCACCTTCTCCACAATCAAGTTGTGTATCACAAAGAACACCATATGGTTTACCTGTAAGAGAGCTTGGTTCAACTGAAGTGTATAACATGTATGCTCCAACCATAACAATTACAACTATAAATAAATAAATAAAGATTTTTAATTTATTAGATGAATTTTGATTATTGCTTTTCTTTATCATTCTGATCCACCTCCACAGAAAAGTGTATAAAATGGCGTCACATCTGGATTATCAGGAGGATTAGTCTCATGGACACTACAAAGATTATTTTTAGCCGCGTCAAAATTATCAAAGTCATCAAATTTAACAGCAACTAAATAATTATTTTCTAATCCACCTGCACCATAAAATTTAAGATGATTTTGAATTTCAGTTAAGGGATTATCAGTTCCAGGAAATGGAAATGCAGCAACAATATAATCACCTGTAGTTGTTGAAAAACTTAAACCAGTGTTGATATAATTTTGATCTAACATAAACTCCCAATATTCATTTAAATCATTCATAACAACATACACAATTGCATCTTTTGTAAAATCAAGCTTTTCAATTTTATAAACAAGTTCAAGATGATCTTCAGTAAGAGGTAAAACCTTATCTGCATCAGGCGGATGTATCCATACAGCATCTTTAAGGTCATCTGGAACATTAGTTATTTTTACATCTTCTAAGTCTGTATACAATTGCTGATCTGTGTAATGTTCGTCAATACTACGTCTTACTACATGATAATTAGACATATCTGTTTCATGGAATAGATTTGGATCTAATCCTTTCTCAAATGCATTATCATAAAATGTAAGATCTAAATAATTTACACAAGTTGCATCATCTGCACAATCTGGATCAGCACAATCAATTGATGCATCTAAATCATCATCAACTAAATTATAACATAATTCAGCAACTGATGGAATACAAAATGCATCTTCAGCACAATCTAAATCTTCACAATCAACCAAATCATCACCATCATCATCTTCACCATTATCACAAATCTCAACTGGAACTTCACAACCTGCAAGACCATAACAATCTGGATCAGCACAATCAACTAAATCACCTGCTGAACCAATAACACCATCACCATCATCATCATCATTATCAACACCATCATCACAAGTTGCTTCATCATTTTGACAGAATAAAGTTTCATCTGTTCCAAATATTATACAAAATGGTTCAATACATTCAGTTATATAAGTAGGACAACTTTGACCTTCTAAACAAAGAGCCCCCATATCATCCTCATCACAAGCATCAGTACATGAATTTCCAATACATACCTGAGTTGCTCCACATTGCTTAAAGTTACAATCATCATCTTCACAATCTACAAGATCATCACCATCATCATCAACACCATTATTACAGATTGCTTCACCAACACATAACTCATTATCAAAGCAATCTTCATCATTACAATCAAATAAACCATCACCATCATCATCTATACTATTATCACATATTTCAGTTATTTCTACACATTGAGATTCTTGACATACATGCATAACACCACATGATTTCCCATCACAATCATCATCAAAACAATCAATTAAATCACCTGCTGAACCAAAAACACCATCAGCATCGTCATCATCATTATCCATGCCATCCCCACAAAATTCAACTTTACCCATACAGAAAAAGTGAGATTTACAACGTCTGTCATCACAATCAGCATCGCCATCCCCATCATCATCTACACCATTATTATTACAAATTTCACAAGTTTCTACTCCATTTTCAATTACACAAGATATTCCACAATCTTCATCATCATAATCAATCTTAGTATCTAAATCATTATCTATACCATCTTCGCAATAATCACCTTCATCTTTAATACATAATTTGTCAACACCATATAAAAGACATGTTTCTCCATCTTCACAATCTACATTAGTGTCACAAACAGAATAACTTAAGCACAAATTTGAATAACATGATAATTCTAAATTTGAATCTACTATATCAGGACATCCTGTATCATATTGGCAGCAATAATGACCTTGTGGTCCCATCTTACCACTACAATAAACATCTGCACAGTCAATTAATCCATTTTCATTATCATCTATACCATTTAAACAATCTTCAGTGTATTCTTTCAAATTAACCATTAGTTTACCTGAATCAGAATCAAGGTCTTTAACTTTCAGTAAATATCTTATTCCACCAAGATTAAAATAAGTTTCACTATTCTGAGCAATACCACCTAATGTACTAGAATCTTTAAATGTTGCTTGAACTGCTTTTCCAACTAAACCTTCAGGTTTAACAATCCCAAATAATTGAAATATACCAACAACCACTAATAATATAATTACAATATAAAGACTAGTTTCTAAATATTTTTTATTTTTCTTTAGGAAATTATTCATTCTGAATCACCTCCACATTCCTGAGATACGCACCCTGTTAAATCAACAATACCTGAATATTCAGCATTCAATTCTGTCAACCCCACAACATCTGCTGGATAAACATCACAATCTGCCTCTTTATCAATAGCACTACAGACTGCATTTAGAAGGTTTTGATCATTAAAAACTATAGGTTCTTCTGTTGAATAATCATCACCACTATCATCAGCAGGTTTAATTGTAGCTTTAATTAAATAATCCAATTCAGAGTTTACCTTATCAATAGTAATAACTGCTTTTTCTCCATTAGCTTCAATAACTTCAAACATGAACTTTTGTCCACCTGAAACAACTTCAATAGTATTTTTACCATCTGTATCTGTTGGAATAGAAAAGGTAACACCTTTTTGAGTATCTTCTAATACATCTTCACCACCATTACCAAAATCCCCTATATCTCCTCGAGCCATTCCTAATAAATCACCTTCAAACTTTACTAATAATAGTAAAGCAATTAAGATAATTAATATTAACAGCCCATAGAAGAACATCCCTAAATAATGAGGTTGTTCAGTTTTGGCTTTCTTAATGCGATGAATTTTAACTTCTGATTTTTTAACAGATTTCCCTGATTTTGAAACTTTTTTAACTGATTTTTTCTTAGCCATGTTTTATCACCTTTTTAGATTATTACACCATTTTTTTTAATTTCTTTTATTAAAGAATCATTAGTTGTCATATCTTTCTTATCAAAGAAATGCTCTTCAATTACTTTTTTATACTTTTTTTCTAAACTTTTAATCTTATTTTTTATTTCTTTCTTGTTTACTTTTTTATTAAAAATAAAAGCAATATCTACATCTGATCTGTTGTTGTAAATTAATTTAGAATATGAACCAAATAACCACATATTATCAATATTTTTGAATCCTGAAAAAGCAGATGATAAATCCAATAGTAAAACATATACATTTAATGGCAACTCCTTAAATCTCAAATATTCTTTACCAACTAAATCCAATAAAGGTTTCATCTGTTTATTTTCAAAATTTAATCTGAAAACTCTTTTATTTTGGACTAAAATAGAATTATATAAAAGAGTCTGTATTGCAATGTCCAATGGAACATTATTTAACATAGTCTTCTCTTTGATCTCATTTCTTGTAAACCCAGAGCCATGACTAATTGAGAATAATGTTAACACCTTTACAATATTTTTATCAAATAAATCTGTTATCATTTATACATTTGAGCCCTCAATTAATTTTAATATCTTTTCTACATAAGTTTTAACATTAATACCTACAAATTCTTTAGCTTTATTTGCATATTTATGTTTCATAAAATCTGTTCCAGTATAATATTGAACTTTAACTCTTTCTTTTTTAGCATCTTTAAGATCATCATCAAGATTAGAATATTCCCCATAACCATCTTCAATAAGTTTTAATAATCCTGGATCATTTAATAGCTCTTTTAATACCTTAATTGTTGTAGCATGAACTTCTCTATCAATTTTAAACCTATAAACTTTGGCAATGAATAATTTTGAAATATCATGCATAGCATAATACCCTGAAACAATTGACCATCTAGGAAAATTATTTACATTCGCAGTTGCATGATTTAAGTTATCAGTATAAGATTCTTTATAAAAATCTAAATATCTGGATAGTTCTGTCTCTTTTATCCTTGATATTTTCTTTTCATTTAACAACAATTCAATTTTTACCATTTTATATACTTATAACCTTTTTCATTTAAATATTTTACCATTTTTTTGGTAAAATAAGCACCAATTCCAAGTATTTGTTATTTGCTGTTAAAATGTCTAATATTAGCAACCAACACCAAACACCTTTATTTTATCATTTTATTAATTATTTTTTTACTCCAGCCTGCTTCAATTAAGACATTTTTCAGTGCAGGCTTTGTTAAACCTTTAGCGTAATAATGATTAACATATTCCTTTAATTGTTGTTCATATTTTTTAGGAAGAATGTCATGTAATGATTGCTCAAAAATTAATTTAATTCTATCTTCAGGATATTTTAGATTAAGCTTTTCAATAATTTCATGTTTTGTTTTACCTTTTCCTAACATTAGTTTAATTTCTTTTTTTAATATTTTATCTTTACTTTTATTATGTGCTTTTTCTTTAATTAATTTATTATCCATTGGTGGAATTCCAGCTTTAAGCCCTTGATTCATATCAGGTATTTTACCCATTGAAGGTATTTTTTTATTACGACCTTTACTATAAACAAAATATCCAGTTCCAAGCAAACCACCAATCAAAGGAATAAGTAATAATAGTAACCAATAATAATTAAATCCTTTAGGTTGTGTTAGTACAGGTCCAACGCAATCTTTACAAGGACCACCACAATCTGAATTTACTTCACCTTGATTTCTAATACCATCATAACAAGTTGCTTCAACCCCACAAGAAGCACAAACATTTCCACCACAATCAACTTGTTCTTCGTCTTGATTCATAATACTATCATAACATGTTGGTTGTTTACAAATTCCAGATTTACAATAACCTGAAATACAATCATTATTATTGTTACAACCATAATCATCTAAACATTTATCACATTTTCCACCACAATCAGTATCAGTTTCACCTTGATTTTGTTTTTTATCTTCACATGTAGCAGAACAAATAGCAGAACATGGACCACCACAATCAACTCCATCTTCTAATAAGTCTCTTACTTTATTATTACATCCTGAAGAAAATGCAGGAGCATTACCCTCACATGGTTCAACAAATAACATTGTACCACAACCATTTGTTGATAAACAAGTATAAACTTTTGTTGAATAGTTCATATCCCCTTGTATTACACATGGTGTTATATCATATTTTTTCTTACATGAATCATCAAGTTCAGGAATACACATTTTATTATTACTTCCTCCTCCTCCACCACCTGATGATTGTGAAACTTGATTCACGTTGTTATTAGTAATTACAAATTCTTGACCTGCTTCTAGATCTAAAATAACTATTTTAGGTTCAACCATAAAGAAAGGACCTGCAGTTGCAACTGCATTTACAACAATAGGATTTGTTGCAAATATTTTATATTCTGGAACTGTTTCAATAGGTAATAATGTTTTATCTGTTATATTTGCTAATAAATAAGTGCTTGCAAATCCATTCTCATCTGTTACTAATCCATCACCAATTTCAATAACACCATTACCATTTAGATCAACTAATTCATCATTAACTAATATTTCAATACCTACATTTGGAACAACTTTATTAGAATCAACACTATCAATAACATTAACACCTAATGACCAGTATGTATGGAGTTCTGTGTTGTATTGTACATTCTGAAGCTTTGACAGTTTTTCGAAATCTTTACAACTGTTTTTATACAATTCATTAACAATATTATCGCATAAAGAATAATCATAATAAATTGACACAAAATGCATATAGCATGCGTCTTTTTTAACATCATCTGATATCTCACCACAAAATTCAGATTTTTTGCTAATTTTTGCAACAGATATTATACAATTATTTTTAACTAATTCATCATCTAAATTTTTACAAATACCAAATGCAGCTTCTGAATCTGACTTTGCAAGTTCCTTCGCGTATATTAACTGTTCCACAAAAGATGCATCCTCATCTAATTCTTGTAGATCAGACTCTTGTTCATCTGGTTCTTGGTCTTCTTCAACATTATAAGGATCATAAAAATAAACATCATTTGGATTATAAAATGAATTTTTGAATTTAATTAAAGAACCTGAATATCCAGCAAGTATCATATCTTTTTCTTCAACTTCTTCCAGCCATGATAATCCTGATGAATCAGACACATGTATTGGCTTTGTAAAATTACTTTCATTCATCATACACTCTTCAAAGGCAATATTTTCAATTACTCCATTTATAGTAAACAAATTAACCTGATTTTCAATTAAATCAGTATTTTTAATTGTTGAATCTTTCACATTACCAATTAAACCAATACCTAAATGATTATTATTAATAAGATTATTCCCAATATCTAAACCACTAACATCTGATGCTTGCAAAGCATAAGCATTATTACTTAAAACATTATCATCAAGCTTTGCATTAGTAACATTATTCAATGAAATTGCACCATTAAAATTAGATATTTTACAATTGGAAATTTCAATATTTTCTACACTTTGAGCAGATATAACAGCAGTACTTTCAATTGAACCAAAAGCTTCATTTGGTCCAACTAATTCTGTTTCATCCATACATTTTAAGTTAACATTATTTTTTGTAATTTGAATAAGTCCATTTTCAGGATTAATAAAGTTAAATGTTCCACCACATAAAATTGTATCATCTTCTATGACTAATGTATCTTGTAAAGTTGAAGGATCAACACAGATTAAACATTTACCAAATTCACAAATTTCTCCTTCTCCAATACATCCTGAATCATTAATACATGTCACATATTCACAAAAATTATTTTGACAAGTTTGAGGAGCAACACAATCAATTGCATTAGGGTATATATCAGCATTACAAGGTATTTTACCACAAGGTAATTGTTCATAACTACTAACTAAATCTTGACTAAGATCAAGTAAAATATTAGTGTCTGTTGTAATATGAGTTTCAACTTTCCAATCCCCACAATCACCATGTTGATTATTAAGAATAAAACTATTTGTTGGTGTAGGATTTAATACACCTGCTGTAAATAAGCTTTCATAATTCTTTTGTATTTGTTCAGATGTTAATGCATGATCATATATTTTAAATTCATCTAATTTACCCTTGAAATTATAATGAGGAGGAGAAGTTAATTGTTTTTGACCTAAATAAAAAGGACCTTTCATTATTGGTACTTCTATATCTGAGTTAGTATAATCTAATGTTCCTGCCAAAACACCATTCAAAAAAGTGTATAATAATTTTTCTTCAAAATTATATGTAATAGTGATATAATTCCATCCAGTTTGATATTCAATTTCTTCGAATATCAAATTGTCTGTTGTTAAGTCATTAAAAGATTTTATTTTATTTGTATCTTCTATATAAACTCCCCATTTAGGATAAAATGAATTTTGGCTCATAGTTACGCCAAAAACAGTATCACCATCATTTTCTACAGGTTTACTATGAAAAATAGTACCAAAACCAGAATCATCATAATTCACTAACATTTCAATTGTAAAGTCCCCTTCTAGTTCTAAATTATTGCTACCTACAACAACATAATCATCAACACCATCAAATTCATAACAATTACCAACACAATCATTTGCAATTATTGGATCACCATATACCATACCATAAATATAATTCCCACTATAATCTTTTAATGAGTTGGCAATTACACCATCAATTTCAATACCTTCACCTAATTCATCAAAGAAATAATTAACCTCTGCAAAAGGTTCATAATTATTAGCTCCTTCTTCTTTAACTAGCCAATTATAACTAATACCATTTGGAGTTTCAGTTTCAGGAATTGTTAATTTTGCTTCTAAATCTAAATTAGTATCATAAATAATTTCAACACTTGCAGATGTTTTAGCAAAACTTTCATCTGATAAAGGACCTTTATATGGATATTTATCTAATACAGAATCATCAAATCCACCATCTAAACCAATTGGAAATGCTGTATCATAAAATCCATCACAACTTGGTTCTACTAATGGACAAGCTTGATCATCAACGCCATAAGTATAAGAACTTTTGAAATTAACATATTTATCTTGTTTTTGAGAATTTGGATACATGCCCCAATAATTACCAGAACCACCAATATTACATATATTATTTACACTATCCCAATCTTCACATTTAAACAACATTATTTCATCTGAATGATCTTGCTTATTACCATCTAATCCACCAATAAAAATATCACCAGGTTTATAGAAATTATTATGATAAATTAAACTTGGTTCAACATTAGCAGGGTCAATAAATTCAAGATGATCATTATTACCCTTAAATTCATTTGAGAAGATTTCAGCTTGTGTAGATCCATCTAATTGCTTTAATTGCAACCCTTTATCATTATTTAAAAATTTATTATTCTTAATTTCATTTTCTAATGAACCTTCTATAATCATACCAATATCATAATTCTTAAAAGTGCAACCATCCACAACTAATCCATCTTTGTCTGAATAAAGTCCTGCACCTTTGTAATCATCACCAGGCATTCCAACAAATTCAGTATTATCACAAGTAATTGTAACATCATCTTCAGCAACAATCAATGCACCTTTTTCAGGATCTAAGATAGGATCATTATACAAATCATACATATTATAAGTTCCAGAACAAAAGTTAGTATCTTCTGTAATATAATATTCCATGTAAGAATCTTCTGATGCAGGATCAATAATAGTTTCAGGTAATATATCTTGATATGTATCTGTTTCTTGATTAAAAACCCTAAATTGAAATTGAGATATGGTTGGTGGTGATGTGCAAGCAATATCAGAATTGATTATTTTAATAAACCCACCACTAACTTCTCCGGGTTCAATATCAACATCAATAGCCCCAGTTACCACTTCTAGATCTTCTTCCTCACCATAATTATAGAAAACGGAATATTTATAACTTTTTGTTGATGGTGGACCTTCTGAACTTTTAGTAAATGCATAATAATACTGATCTTCATTAATTGGCCAGCCTGCAGGTCCTGTTAAATATTTAGAAACAATATTACCTACACTATCTGTAATAACAACTTGTGCATTATCTAAAGGTTTATTATTAACATCAAATACTTTTATTGTAATTGGATAATGGAAGTATACATCAGATTTTGTTTTTAGATAAACTAAATTCTCATCAACACCATAGAAATAATTAGGATATGAATTTGAAACAAAAATAAATTCATCATGCTCTGGATATTCATTTTCATAAAGCACTGTGTTTTGTGAATGACTTATAGAAACATCTCCATTCCCAGGTATTTCTTTAATATACGTAAACTCATTACCTGCAATTGTTGTCTGATCACTATATCCCAGTAATAGGCCAATAGAATTATCTTCAAAAATATTTTCTAAATAAACATTACCAAAATTTGGTGTATCAAAGTTTGCAACAGTCTTTATTCCAATACCATAACCATTAATTTTATTATCTGAAAAAATAGAATTAGAGATAAATGTTAAGTCAATACATACATCTCCATCAACTTCCGAGAAATGATTATCAACAAACATTAAATTAGAAGAAGTTTCTGCTTCAATACCATTATCAATATTAGTAAAAGTATTACCATATATAACTCCACCACTTATATCCTTCATTTGTAATGCTGGATTCACATAAGTAATATCACCTTGTTTATTAAACTCATTATTAATAATATTAATAATAGAATTTTCATCCTTATAACCTTTCATCATAATTTCTGTATTTTTGAATGTGTTCTTAGCTATTAAAACATTACCATGAAAACCTTCAGAATCTTCAAGATCACCAATATTTATTTTTCCAATACTACCATCAGTTGTTTCAAAAGTATTCTTAATTAATTTAAACGTTGGATTAGCATCATTACTGTTCAAAGAAAAATAATTGATAAAATCAGCACCTGTTGTTTGAAAAGTATTACCAAATATTTCAATATTATTATCTAGACTAATACTAACAAATGGTGTATTACTTCCTGTAAAAGTACAACCTGCAATTATATTACCACTACTAACAGAAAATTTACCTTCCCCAACCATATCTATTGTAGTACCCTGCTCACAGATTATTGCATATTTTTTTGGTATAAGTGGATTACTAAGATAAAGAATTTCATTTAATTCATAATCCTTATTACATATAGGAGTTATAATAGTTGGCTCACTCCAACTATAAATAAAATCCTCATTTATTGTACCATCGGCATTAGTTAAATCAACACATCCACCTAATGTAACTCCCTCGTCAACAAGTGTTCCTGGTGCTGTGCTTAACACATAATTATTATCAATATAATTCTGCAATAAAGTTGAAAAACCATAATCTTCATCAGGAATAACAGGTTCATAAAAATCAATCATCTTTTCTATAATAAATGGATCATATACAGAAGAATATAACAATGACAAACCAAAAAGACTTGCATCAACAATACTATCATACGCACTTTGTTTATCACCTTGATCTTTAATAATATTACTAATATAATTTTGATATTCATAACTTTTTTTGATTATTTTATCAAAAGGAAATAATTCACTTGGAAAACTAATTAGAAAATGACTTACTGTTCCTGGTAGATTAAGTTTTCCTTTATTAATTGCGCCTTTTTCTTTTATTGAAAGTGAAAAAGATCTTGCAGATATCAAATCAGCCAAGATTTTATTTTTATTAGTTCCTAACAAATTTGCTTGGTAAAGATCAACTAAATCAGAACTTTTTGAAGTATAAGGAAAAGTATCAAAATCTGGATCACCAATAGAAATATCAATCCCTTCAAACACATGCTCTTCTTCTTTATAATCCAATATACCAATTGGTTTTCCAACTATAATTTGTCTTTCTCCACCAAGACCAAGTAATTCAATTAACATATCATCAATATCCTTAAAACTATCTTTGTGACCATATTGATTTGTAATTTCTAGAGAAAAAGCTGTAATTAAAACTAGGAAAGCTATTGTAACAGCTATTTTACGCCTATTATGCATTTAACCACTCACCACTTTTTATTATATAATAGAATTAATTTATTTGTTTACCCCTATATAAATGTTTGTATAAATATAATATAATTATATTTATATATATACATGTATGAAACCGCAACATTTATATACCACCTGCTATAATTAAATACCACATGCTACAAAAATATAGCAAATACAAGATATTACAAGAATTTTTCAATTCACCAAGAAAAAACTTTCAAATGAGAGAGTTATCTAGAAATACCAATATTGCACAACCATCTGTTATAAATCATTTAAAATCCCTCATGAAAGATAAATTAGTCCTAAAAGAAAAATCAGGAATATATCCATCATATAAAGCAAATAGAGATTTTGAACAATTCAAAACATACAAAAAAACAGATTTAATTAACAAGTTAGATGAATCAGGTTTAATAGATGATATATATAGCTCATGTCTTCCTGATGTTATTATTTTATTTGGTTCTGCTTCAAAAGGTGAGGATATTGAAGAAAGTGATATAGATTTATTTGTTCTTGCCCCAAAGAAAAAATTAGAGCTAAGTAAGTATGAAAAAAAATTAAATAGAAAGATTTCATTATTTTTTGAGGAGAGTTTTTCAAAATTAAATAATGAGCTAAAAAATAATATAATTAATGGAATTATTTTAAAAGGATATCTTAAGGTGTTTTAATGGATTTAATAAAAGTTTCACCAAACAAAGAACGAGCAAAAAGTATACTTAAAATGATATCCCTCCTAGAAGAAAGAATATTAATCCAAGATAAAGAAAGGATGACAGCATTAATAATAACAGATTATTATGAAATTGTAAAAGAATTAATTACAGCATTACTCTTCATTGATGGATATAAAACATTAAGCCATAAAGAATTAATAGATTATATTAAAGAATACCCAGAATTTAGCACATATGAGATCTCAATAATAAATGATTTAAGAATATTAAGAAATCGTGTTGCTTATGAAGGTTTTTTTGTTGAAGTATCTTATCTCAACAGAAATGAGAACAACTTCAAAAAGATTATAAAAAAACTAAAACAAATTGTTAACAAAAAGATTTAATCACTTTCTAAAAAATGGATTTCTGTTTTCTCTATATGGATCAATTGGTTTTTTCTTTTTTTTGTAACATTTTTCACAAAAAGTAAAAAACTTTGGAGAATCTTGAATTTTAACTTTAATTAAATCATCATCGCAGAAATAAAGCTGACAGCTGTCGCAGTAAAATTTAGCAGGTTTCCCGCATTTTCTGCACAGCCCATCAACAAAAAATCTAAATCCCATCTAGATCAGCTCATCTAGCTGCCCTTTTACTCCTTTTTTTGCTGGTTTTCCTTTATTTGCAGATTTAACTGCTTCTTTTGCTTGAGCTTCTAAATCTATACCCAAATCTTTCAATGCTTTAATATGCATTTGCATTAATTGTTCAACAACTTGAACAATTTTCATCATCTCTTCTCTTTCTTTTGCTAATGTTGATAAAGCACCTTTATGAAAGCCTACTTGTTCATCTTTGCTAACATTTGCTTGGTTTGTTTGTTTTTTATCAGTCATGATTATCACCACCATGAAATAATGCTTAGTTATATATAAAATTATTGGAAAAAGAGTTTGAAAGGCTTGAAGCTTGGAAGGCCATTATAGCATTACAAGCCTTACAAGCCCCACAAGCCCTACAAACCTTACAAACCTAACAAACCTTACAAACCTTTACAAAAACTATATATAATCCCTAATATAAAATAACCTCATGGACATAAAATATCATTTTTTTGTATCAATAATGCTAACAATTATTACATTTCCTTTTTTTGGATGGTTTTGTTTATTAGTTTTAATAGGTGGAGTTTTAATTGATATTGATCATTATTTATGGCATATTTACAATAAAAGAACATTATCAGTAAAAAAAGCATATCATTTTATGAAACATAAGAACCATGCAAACAGAAACATGACGTTAATTTTCCATAATATTGAATTTTGGATTGCAAAAGTTATCTTAGTTTTTTTCTTTCCAGTACTATTACCTTTATTTATTGGTTTAGCATCGCATATGACAATGGATTTATTCATATATTTCAAAAACAAACATACACACCCTAATCCAATTGCTTATAGTTTAACAAAGAAGTATTTATTGAAAAGTAAGTAGTTATAATATGGTTAGTAGTTGTGAGTAGGTAGTTTTGGGTTGGTTTTGAGTGAATAAGTTATGAGATTTGGTTATCAGTAAAACAGTTTTGAGAAATGCAGCTAACTCATAACTCCTTACTACTAACCCACTCAGAACTCAAGACCCATTACTCAAAACTATAATAGAATATCAAATCTAATTTCCACCTAATTTCTTATCAATCTCTTCTGCTATTTCTTTCATTTCAGTCATTGTTCGTTTCATGTCTTCTTCAATCTCTGTAATTAATCTTTTCAGTTTATTGACTCTTAACATATAACCTTTATCTTCAAATACAACAATACCAGAACTTTTTAATTTATGTAAATGATGTACAATTGTACCTCTACTTAGATGTAATTTATTACCAAGCTCGTCGCTGCTCATGCCTTTGCCTTGTTTTGTTGCTCTGATTAATTCAATAAAAATTCTAAAACAACTTTTATCTTTATCTCTCATTCCAAACAATCCTAGACTAGAACCAAGCCATTGTAATTCAAGATTAATATTTTGTTGTGTAGGTCTTCTAATCTTGAATATTGTAATTTTAGTTGGCATAATAGACTAGAAAGTAAAACTAATATATAAATCTTGTTGATTTAAGGTCAACAGAGATTAGTACATCTAATAGATTTTTTATAATATTACTACCAATTTAAGGTAAAAAACAAAAAATAATATATAATTTATATAAAATAAGAACATATTTAAGTCAAATATTAATTCTAAGCCAAACAATGATAAAAAATTCACATTATTTAACATTATTTTTACAGAGATTTGTACCACAATATCAAACATTCTTAGATAGTATGAAAATGTTTGATGTTAATGATAAAAGAAAGCCAGCATTTAAGCAAAGAAAAACTGAATCTGCTATTAATTATGAAGTCACATTAGGTAATAATGGATTATATACTGCTACAAGATATCTTAAAAGAGTTCAAGGAACTATGAGTAAATTAGTTGAAAAAGAAAGAGCATTAGAAGACTTATTAAGACGAACTAATAACGAAACAAAAAAAGAATTAAGAGATAGTTGGAAAGCAGTTTTTCCTGAATTAGATGATCTTGTTAGAAAAATTAGAAACAAAAGAGACAAAGCAAGACATAATATAAGACATAAAAATTTAAATGAAAGTGAAGTAACGAAATTAGAAAGAGAAATTTCATCACTTGATTCTAATATTGCTAATTTAAGACAAGATTTACATATTAGCGCACCAGAACCATATTTTATTCAATTAAACAATTTCAAAAGAACACCTTACTTGGCTAAAGATGGTATCCCAATCCCACAATATGATGTATTCTTAGCAGGACTTGAATTTTCTTTAGGCAATAATGGAAACCAAAAAGTATTTGTTGCATTTAATTATACATCCACCAGCGAAGATGTTTCATATAGATTAGTAAATAGTATTGAAATTTATTTCCAACCATATGTTTTTGTAGTACCAACTAATAATGTTAATACAAGTGGGAAACATATCACTTATGTTCACCCTGTAATGCTTCCAGGAGAATGTTTTAATTTTTCTGATAATGGTAATGGTGACATATCAATAGAAGAATCAAGAAGGAGAAGTGATATAAGAGATAAACTAAAAACAAGTAGTAGAATAGAGATAGATCTTAATGAAAATGTAGGAGAAGGTAATTTCTTTTATAGTGGTGCACAAAAAGGAAGTGTTCCTCTTTTATTTGAAGCAATATCTGTTAAAGAAATGATATTTGGTGTTGATTACCATACTGGAAAAACAGTAGGAAAAAGAAAACAGAGTGTTGATGGTTTTAAAATTAATTCCCCTGTAAAATTTAGGGGTGATTTTCTTAGCAGAGATGCAACAAGTCATTTTTTAGAAATGGTTAGACCAGGTCAAGACTTCAAAAGACCAGTTATTAGAACATATGAGATTACAAGATAATAAAAATCAATTCTAAAGTTAATACCTTAATTAAAAATTAAATAATTCATAATTTCCCAGGATAATCAGAAATTATACCATCTACGCCCCTTAGTTTATATTTCTGTATTTCCTTCTCGTCATTTACAGTCCATACATTGACTTTAATACCACGTTGATGCATACATTCAATAAAACCTCTAGTTGCAAGAGAATGATAAACATTTACAACATTAGTTCTTGTTTTTTCTAATAAATTAAGAACAATTTTTTTAGTAATCGGCATAAACAAATAACATGATGTTAAAATTATCCTATCTTTAAAATCATTTTGTGTTGAATAAAAAATTAATGCTTTTTTAATTTTCTTAACAGCCATTAATACATGTGCATCAGTTGAAGAAATTAATACCTTTTTTATTTTATGGATTCTTAATATATCCAAAACTTTTTCAATAGCATCTATTGTTTTAATTTCAATATTTACCTCAGCTTGATTATGCACTAGAAATAAAACTTCTTCTAAAGTTGGAATCTTTGCATCATCTCCAATATTTAATGCTCTTAATTCTTCAAAAGTCATTTCTGAAACTCTGCCAGATCCATTTGTTGTTCTATCTACAGTTTCATCATGGATTACAACAACTTCTCCTGTTTTACAAACATGTACATCAATTTCTATTTGATCAACACCAAGATCAATTGCTTTTCTAACTGATTTAAGTGTATTTTCTGGCTCATGACCACAAGCCCCTCTATGTCCTATTTTAAGCATATAATAATCCTAAGTATTATTGTATATAAATTTAATGAAAGAGTTTTAAGTAATGAGTTTTGAGTTTTGAGTGGGTTATCAGTCATGAATTATGAGTTTCACTGAATCACCCATTACTTATTAACTCATAACCAGATCTCATTACTAATAATCTCATAACCAACTCATGACACATTACCCAAAACTCATAACTTTAATTTCAACTCTATTCAAAGCTATCAATACTTATTTATATATCCTTTACTATCTTAATTAAAACATGGCTAAAAACAATCTTTTATTAGTAGATCTTAATGATGATAAAACAAAAAAGTTAGCAGAAACAATTACTAGTGATACTAGCAGAAAGATATTAAATTATTTAGCTGAAAAAGAAGATTCAGAAGCAAACATTGCTAAATCCACAGGAATTCCAATTTCTACTGTCCATTACCATTTATTAAAATTACAAGATGCAGGTTTAGTATTAACTGATGAATATCATTATAGTGAAAAAGGTAGAGAAATTAATCATTACAAGCTTGCTAATAAATACATAATTATTGCCCCTAAAAAAGTCACAGGATTAAAACAAAAATTAAAAAATATTCTGCCAGTTGCAATTGTTACATTTGCAACTGCAGCAATGTTAAAATTATTTTCTTCAGGAAGAATGATGTCTAGCACATTTAAATCTGCTAGTATTAAAGAAGCCACAGTGATGACAGATTCTGCTCCTGAATTAATGAATGTTGCAGCACCTATTGCACAAAATGATATGTATATTGTCCCTTATCCAGATATTGCATTATGGTTTTTAATTGGAGCAGTAAGTGCAATGATTACATACTTAGTTTATTCAATTATTAAAGATTGGATTAAGAACAGAAATTAATTAAAAAACACATATTGATTGTAAAAAACACATATATATAACAAAATATATAAATCCAATTACACTATTTCTATTAAAATGTTACCTACAAATGAATTAAAAAAAATCAAACAAGAATTAGTTGAATTTGACAAACAACGTGAAAACACTATATTCTTAGCAAGAATTATTCTAAAAGCTTCAAAATCTGCAATATATTCAACACATAGAGCTGATTTTAAGAAAGCAAAGAAACAATTAGATGAAGCAGAATCAAACATAAAGAAAACAGAGAAACTAATTAAAAAAATACCTAAATTAAGAAGTGTTGGTATTTATTCTAATGCATTAGAAGAATATGTTGAAGCAAAATGCTTTTATGGCTTTGTAAAAGATAAAAAACTACCTAAAGCATCTCAATTACCTGTTACATCTGAAGAATATTTACTTGGATTATGTGATTTTACAGGAGAGATGGGCAGAGTAGCTGTTATTTTAGCAACAAACAAAAAATTCAAACAAGTAAAACAAATTAAAGATGTTGTTGAAGAAATATTTGGATTTTTTAGTAGCATAGATTTAAGAAATGGTGAGCTAAGAAAAAAATCAGACTCAATCAAATGGAATCTGAAAAAAATTGAAGAAGTTTTGTATGATATCTCAATGAAAAAGTAGATGTTAATTATTAAAAGAAAAGGTATCAAAAAACAAATGAAGAAAAAATTAATCTATTCAATACTTATTTTTTTATTAATAATAGTACTTGTTTCTCTAATTACATTAGGTATAAAATATTTTAATAATAAAAATAATAATCAAGGTGATAATATGAAAGAGATTATTTTGCATGGACATGCAACAATTCAAATTAATGAAGTAGAAAATCTTGGAGAAGAACAGAATGAAAAAATCATTTACATTGATCCTTTTGAACTAAAAGAGGGATTAGATAAAGCAGATGTTATTTTTATGACACATGGCCACCATGATCATTGCAGTATAAAAGACGCAGCAAAGATTTCTAAGCCAAATACAATTGTTGTTGCAACAGCTGATTGTATGGAAAGTTTAGAACAATTAGATATAAAAGAAAAATTAATAGTTGAACCAAATAAAGAATATGAAGTTTCAGGAATCAAATTTGAAACAGTTCCAGCATATAATACAAATAAGCAGTTTCATCCTAAAACAAATAATTGGGTTGGTTTTATTATAACATTAAATAATAAGAGATATTATCATGCAGGTGATACTGACAAAATCCCAGAAATGTCATCTTTGAAAGAGATTGATGTTGCATTCATGCCTGTTGGTGGAACTTATACAATGACAGCAGAAGAAGCTGCGTTAGCAACTAATATGTTCAATCCTAAAAAAGCAATCCCTATGCATTATGGGAGTGTTGTTGGCACAAAAGAAGATGCAGAAACATTTAAAGATAAATGTGATTGTGAAGCAGAAATATTATATTAATTTATTTTTTTAGTTTATTTTTTCTTTGATTATTTCTTAACTCGGTCCGGAGGACATGTTTCTAAGGAGGTGGTTATTTTTATTCATTTTACCAACAATTAATAAAACTAAACATAACCTTTTTGATCCATTTTATATCTAGTAATCCTATCAACATCTTTTTGCCTTCCTGCTTCTCTTAAATGTTGAAGAACTAATCTTTCTTCACGAGGTCTTGCCCAAGATTTTACTAATGGTTTATCCATCCATCCTTTCAATGGTGGGAAAATTTGGATTGTATAAACACCAGCCATATTACCACCAATAATATCTGTACTTGCTTTATCACCAATCATTGCAACTTTTGAAACATCATCAATTCCCATTATCCTCATTGCATATTCAATTAATTTAGGATTGGGTTTTTTCAATGCTCTATAACCACTAATATGTTTTCTATAATCTCTTACCCAATTAAATGAATTAGACATACCTATTAAATCATAACTAGCTAATCTTTCTTCCTCATCAAGTTCATTAATTTTCCATAAATAATCTACTTTTCTCACTATCTCTCTAACAATAACATCACCAGGATCTTTTTTATTCTCATATATTCTTACCACAGGAATATTATCAAGAATAAATCCTAATTGTCTAAATCTACCTTCTCCAGAATTAGATAATATTGCTTGTTTAAATCCAATTAATGCTTCATATGCCTTTCTTACAGAATGATCTACTTCTGTGCCATGATAGCCCATCAATGTTCCATCAACATCCCATATAATTGCTTCAATACCTTGTTCTTCTAAAAATTCAGGAGTTACTTCATTAATAGAACTAACATATTTATCAGCAAGAAGATGTTCACTTAGAACAATTTGTTTCTTCATTCTTAAATATTGTATTGCTGTGTCTAATAAGTCAACACTGTCTTTCAAAGTCATATCTAGAAGAGATTATGTTCTCTTTTTAAATATTGTTAAAAACCAGAAATAATATAAAATAAAATGATATGAGATAATATGAGGTAAAATAAGATAGATATTCAACTAATGATTATTTTCTGTTAATTCTAATCATGAAAATAATGTTTTAACAACCATTGTTGCATAACTTCCTTTTTGTAATGTAAATGTAAGTTTATATTTCTTAACTTCTTTTGATTCCTCTTCTTTTTTACTTTTCATGGCAACCCAATTAAACACCCTAATAAAAATATTTTTCTTCTCAATTTCTTTAATCTTTAAATTATCAATATTTACAATAATTTCCCTTTCATCCCCTTCACTACTTAGTTCAGGAAGCTCCCTAATAATGAAATCTCTAACCCCTATTCCTTCTTTTTCCATTATTTTTTCAAGAATAGGTTTAATTTTTTCATTTTTATCTAAAACATCTTCACTACCAAAACCAATCAGTGGTACAGAAAAACCAGTAAGATCATTTACAACCAAAGGAACACATAATTTACCTAAAGAATATTCAAGTTCATAATTCCCATAATTTGTTTTTATGTATTCACTAACAACTGAATTCCATAAATAACTTTGATATGCATGAACATACAATTGCAATAATTTTTTATGTACTGTTCTTAATGCCCCAACATAGTTATTACTGTCCACATGAAAAGTTTTTATATCTAAACTTATTTTTTCACAAGCTTCTTTAAACTTTTTTTGTATTAGTAATTTACCAACAACATGATTATTTTTATTAATACCGAATCTCTGATCATCAAAATAATTAATTGTTTTTTTAATTTGTTTTTCTGATAATTTCTTAGGAAGTTTATCAGTTTCAACAATTATCTCAAATTCATTACCTTGCAATACACCAAGATTAAGTCTTTCTTTTCCAATACCTAAATAATTCAATGTAATATTATCAATATACAAATCCTTTTTTGGTCCATTTTTAATAGAAATATATTGTTCTGTTACTGCATTTTTGTCTTTAGTTCCTGCAAAATTAATAAATTTCTCATTTAATCTCCAAGATCTGGCAATAACCTTAATTGCACTAATTGTGTTATAATTAGTTTTAGTTAATTTATAATAAGAAAAATCTCCCTTATCAGTGAGGAATTTGTTAATATCTAATTTTTCCCTTACAATGAAGTCTTCTGGTTTTTGTTTAATTTTAATCATAAAGTCAGTAAATTTATATATAATTATATGTTTTTCTATTATGTAACAGTATAGTGATATAATATATACAATATAAGGAGGAATTAACATGGAAAATATAATAATCATTGGTGGTGGTCCTGCAGGATACACAGCAGCAGTATATACAGCAAGAGCTAATCTCAGTCCAATAGTGTTTGAAGGCAGCAAATATGGTGGTCAATTAATGACAACCACTGAAGTAGATAATTTCCCTGGATTTCCAGAAGGAATACAAGGTCCAGAATTAATGACCAATGTAAGAAAACAAGCAGAAAGATTTAAAACAAAATTAATTACTGAAGATATAACCAAAGTTGATTTCTCAAGAAAAGAAAGCAAAAACTTATTAGTATTTTCAGGAGATAAGAAATATGAAGCAAAAGCAGTTATTATTGCAACAGGTTCCGATTATAAAAAATTAGGAATAGATTCAGAAAAAAAGTTTGCAGGCAAAGGAGTTAGCTATTGTGCAACATGCGATGGTTTCTTTTTCAAAGATAAAGATATTGTTGTAATTGGTGGAGGAGATTCAGCATTAGAAGAAGCTACTTTTTTAACAAAATTTGCTAGCTCAGTTAAAATTATTCATAGAAGAGATGCTTTAAAAGCTTCTAAATTTATGCAAGATAAAGCAAAGGCAAATAAAAAAATTGATTTTGTTTGGGATAGTGTTATAAAAGAAATTCAAGGAGAAAGTAATGTTGAATTAATTAGGGTAGAAAATATAAAAACTGAAGATATATCAGAAATAAAATGTCAAGGTGTTTTCGTAGCAATTGGTAGCATCCCAAATACAACATTATTTGAAGACCAATTAAAATTAGATAAAGGATATGTTGTAACAGGTACTAAAGAATTACCAAAATCAACCCAAACAAGTGTAGAAGGAGTATTTGCAGCAGGAGATGTACAAGATTGGATGTACAGACAAGCTGTTACATCTGCAGGAACTGGTTGTATGGCTGCAATAGAAGCAGAAAGATATCTTGAGAAGTTAGAATAAATATTTTTATTTCTTTTTTCTTATTTAATTTATAATTAATTATTTAATTTGAGTCTTTAGTTATTATCTTAATAATATCTTCTTTTCTCCATCCTGCTTTTGTTAAATTAAATATTATTTCATCATTAGTTAAACCTTTCCTAACATTAAGATTAATATATGTTCTCAGCTGTTGTTGATATTTAGCAGGTAGTTTAGGTACAGGTGGAGGAGTTGTTTGAATATCTGGAGAAGTTTTTACTTTACCTAAAAGAGGTATTTGTTTAAATCCTAATCTTTTTAAATTATTAACAAATTTTTGTCTAAACTTTGCACTATGTTTATGTTTATAAAAAACATAAGAAACAACTAAACCAATACAAATAATTAATACAGCAATAAATATAATTAAAGATGACAAAGATATTTTATTTAGCCAAGAAATCTCATCTACAGGCATTGGTGATTCAATTATAGGAGTTACTTCTTGTTTTGTTTGTGATTTTAATTGTGATGATGTTGCTTGTTGAGTTTTTTGTATTATAGGTTGTTGTTTAGGGATTACACTTTTTGTTGTTTGTTGTTTTTTAGAAACAACTAATGGAACACCAGACATAGTACTACTTGGACTGCTACCACCTGGACTGCTACCACCTGGACTGCTACCACCTGGACTGCTACCACCTGGATTTTGACCTGGATCAGGATCAGAATCAGAATCAGGACCAGGAGAAGAATCACAAAAACTTTCATCCACTAAATTAACTTTAATATTTAATCCTGCATTTGATTGTTCTGAATTAAGTTTATAACAAACCCCATCAATTAATACAGCTTTTTCTTGTACTTCTTGTTCATCTTCCTCTGCATCATTTTCTTTCATACATTTTGAACTACAACCATCTCCATCCATCTGGTTACCATCATCACATTTTTCATTTAATTCAATAAATCCATTTCCACAAACAATCTCAATTAAACAATCACTAGGAACATTTAAGTTTTTTAATATAACTTCATCTAATTCATAATATTCAGCAGAAATGCAAAATTCTTGACCAGGAAAAGGATAAGTTGTAATAATCTCTCCATTTTCAAGTTCAACAAAAGATTCACATTTACTTACCCTTAAATCAGTCTCAACATTTTCAGAAATTATAGAGATAAAATAACAACTTTGCTCATCTTGTTTAAGAATTGTTTCTTCATTTGCTAATGGCTCTGTTTCAACAAGATTAGTTAATTCAAATTCAATATCTTCCATTGTATTTCCACCAACAAAATAAACAGCATATTTATTTTCATTGACATCAATTATAGTTGTTTCACCTTGTTTTAAAGCAATAACACTAGGTAAAAGAAATAATATCATAATACTAAACAAAACCAAATATTTCATTTAAACCCCATAGTTTGTATCATTATAAATAACCTATATATTTAGAAAATCCATTTTAATTTGAATTTCCACCACCACCAGCACCACCAGCACCACCACCAGAAGTAGCTGCATCGCCACTATTATCAGAAGCTTCCTCCATACCACAATAAGTTTTTACACCAACACCATCTTGTGATAAGGAGATTATTTCTTCCAGTGTCAATGCTTTATCCCATATTGTAATTTCATCTATAATACCATTAAAACCATTACTCCCAAGATAAAGATTAGTAGGAGAACTAATACTACCCAAAGGTGCATTTCTTATAGGATGACTAACATCTAAACCATCAACATAATGCCTCATTTTACCTTCTTCTCTGTTTAATACACCAACAACAAAATGCCATTCACCATCTGTTATATCTGTTGATGAATAAGTATATTGACTATTAGATGTTTCAGTTCCATCTTTAAACCAAAATATTGATGAACCAGTCTGACTAGTAGTTAAGTAATGATTAAATCCTGCAGTATATCCTGAAGAACTTTTTCTAATTATATCCCCCAAATCATCTGTTGTTTTCACCCAGAAAGATAGACTAACATCATTCATACCAACATCAAAACTTTCATGATTTTCACAATCAACAAAACCATTTTCTTCAAACATAAAAGCTTTACTTTTAACACCATCTGTAAATTCTACAGTACCTTGTGTTGTACATTGAATGTTTTGCGCCATATTTTTAAAATTATCATCTGCATCCCAATAACCAAGAACACCACATTCATTTAATTTCATTGAATCTTCTTTTTTACATTCACTACTACATCCATCTTCACTTTCATCATTACCATCATCACATTCTTCATTCATTAATTCTTGTATAATACTATCTCCACATTCTTCTATTTTACATATTGCTGAACAACCATCTTGACTTTCTAAATTACCATCATCACATTCTTCTAATCCTTCTTGAATACCATCACCACAACCAGCAACAGCTGCTAAACAATAACTTTCTCCTGCTAAAATATTATCATAATGTTGTTTAACTTCTCCTTGTGAAAGAACTTTATTATATATTGCAATTTCATCAATCTTTCCTTTGTAAACTTTACCAGTATAACCTTGACCTATTTTTATTGGCACATCACTAATTGAAGGAGACTTTTCAGGAATATCTAGATAATTTGCAACACCAGATGGTTCACCATTATAATAACTTGTTATTTTTCTTTCTGTTGCATCTCTTGTTATAACAATATGTTGCCATTGATTATTCAAAACATGATTTTCAATTAATGAATTACCCCAGCCCATATATTTTGATGCTCCCTCTGAATCTTTCATACCATGATAATAACTTAATCTTCCAGGAAGATAATTTTTATCAGTATTTTCCATTTCTATTGTAAAACAAAATTCACCCCAATATGCTTTACAAATTGGATTTAATCTTGCTTCTCCAACATTTGTAGGATATAACCAATATTCAATAGTAAAATCTTCATCAACTTGCAATGATTCAGAGTTAGTAATCTCAACCCAATCTTTGTTACTATCAAATTCAAATGCATCTCCTAAAATCCCTTTTGTAAATTCAACATCCTCTACGAGAACACCATTATTAGAGCCAGCATAATCTTGTGCACTTAATTCAGCTTTCCAGTATGATACTAAGCCATCCATTTGTGAACATTCTTCAACACAATCTTTATTGCAACCATCCCCATTTAATAAATTCCCATCATCACATTGTTCAAATTTTTCAACATAACCATTACCACAACCTGGTTCTGGCAAACTACAATACCCTTGATTGTTTAAACCAATATTATAAAGTTCAGTAATTTTTTCTTCAGTTAACACAAAATCAAAAATAGCAACCTCATCTATAATTCCATTAAAATAACTTCCTTCATTAATATGCCCCCAAATTCTTCCTAAACTAAATTTACCATTATTATCATGATTATTTATTGTTCTTGAATTTACTAACTTATTATCAACATAAACACTAAATTCATTATTATTTCTAATTGCAATAACATGATGCCACATATCATCATTTAATTTTTCTAAATAAGGAAGTGCACCTGTTGCTTGACAACCACTTTCACTAACACTTGTTAATGAAATCTTAGGGTTATAGCTGCAAGTATTTGCATTTCCTCTATGCAATGTTGTTCCAGATGTTCCTTTCATCCATAATGTAATAGAATATATTTCATCTTGTCCAACATAATCTCCCAAATCAACAAAATCATCTTGCCCATCAAAACTTAATCCATAATTACTTTTTCCTTCTACCCATGTTGCCCCATTTATTTCACCATGTAATTTATCAATATTATCAAATAAATAACTACCTTCATTTTCATCAAAATTCCAATAATTAGTCATACCATCCAATGGACAATTTTCAAGACTTACAGGATCAACAGGAATTTCAACAAAAACAGTACAATCATCTAAACAATTTTCAGTTCCATCACATTCTTCCCCTGTATCAACAACATTATCACCACAATACGCTTGTTTACAATCCATTCTACAAGCATCTATTTCAATATCTGAGTTCATATCACCATCATCACATTCTTCTCCTGTATCAACAGTATTATCACCACAAACACCATCAATAATAGGGTTGTCATCTTTTTCACATAAAAATAATATTTCTTGATCAAATTGTAATACTAAATCTAATGATTCTTGATTAAGAAGAGCTAATCTTTCTTCTAATAATTCTACTTCAACACAAGAATGTGTTAATGGGCATGAATTTATTCCAGGAATACATTCTCCACATTCATAATCACTACCACAAACTAAACCATAACCTATTTTTTCATTATTAGTATCATACAAATTACAATCAAAAGTTGTATCTTCTTCATATGGATAACAACTAATTGGAAAAAAGTCAACATCTTGATATAATCCTTGTTCATTAATACTAGTTGTTAACAAAAATCTTTCAACACCTAATTCAGTTGTTAATTCAATTGGTTTCTCAATTACTGCCCCTGGAATTAATTCTTCAGCACCAAAAGAAGCAATAAAAGGAAAACTATTAACATTTATAGGAGAAATAGCTTTTCCAATGAATTGTTTTCCAGAAAATACAATTAAAACAACTAATAAAAGTAATATAACTACACCAAAGCCTATTAAATGTATAGTATTCTTTCTTCTACTATCCAATATTACCCACTCTTTTTTAATATATATTTATATATTATTCTAATTTATATATTATGAACTATATAAAGTTTATTGTTTATATTATTAAGATATAAAATTAAAATAAATATATTAAGATAATAAAAAAGAAATATAAATTAAAAAGAAAATTAAAAGTCTTTTCTCATGACTTTTTCAACTGCTTCTGCTTTCCATCCTGCACTGATTAGATTATCCTTAATTTTATCCTTGTGAATTCCTTTATGGATATAGAAGGCAATATATCTTCTCAGTTGTTCTTCATATTGAGATGGCATAACATGATGCTGCATTTCTTCAAACACATGATCAACAACTGGTTTTTTCCAGCCAGCTCCAGTTAATTTTGAAGTAATTGCATCTCTTTCAAGACCTTTACTCAGTTCAATTTTAATAAATTGCCTCATCATACTAACTTTTTCTAAAGGAATTCCTTTTAACACATCAGATTCTTCTTTTATAGCTGCTACTGGAACATAATTTTTATCCTTATTATGCCAAACTAAAATTAATCCAATAATTAAACCTGTGATTAAAATTAGAACTAACAATGGAATTAACCATTTCCAGAGTGAACCAGGGATTAATGAAACAACTTTATCTACACCTGCTTTAAGATCAATATCTTTAGTTCCTTTTCCTGATACAGGACAAGCAGGACAAACTCCACCACAATCAACACCATTTTCATTATGGTCTTTTTTATCATTATCACAAGAAGCACATGCTATTGTATATTTTTTAAATTTACCTTGTCTATTGTATGATTCACAATTATAAGTTTTATAACCATCTATACATTTTTGTTTATTTAAATTTTGTTTACATATTATAGCATTAAATAAAGGATTAGATTCTGGAATATTTAATGGTACACCAATCATACTGCCACCAGGACTACTACTTGTAGAATCTGAATCATCTTTTTTTACTGATGTTCCTTGATTATCATTAGTAGTAGTAACAACAACACCAGCACATTCAGTCATAGCAACATCATCAACATCTAATACTAAAGGATTTAAGCTCATTGTTTCAACTTTAAAACAAGTATTATCTTCAATAAAATGATTAATCACTTCTATTCCACAATTACTTAATTCTGTTTCACCTACAAGTAATTCAATAGGATCTGTGCTTTCGATTCCCACTTCAAAACAAACACCATCTTCTAAAAATGGAATAGGTGGTTGTGGTTCTTCAGTTTCACATCCATCACCTTCATCAATCTCAAATGTTAATGGAATAGTATTAGTAACAACAACTTTAAAACAAGTTCCATCACCTGATTTCATAAAAAATGGTTTTTGTTCTTCTTGAGGACAAGAATCTAAATTAAGAATAGTTTCATCTCCAAACTCATTATATGTTACAATAAAACAACTACCATCATCTGCATATACTATTTCTATATCTCCTGCATCTCCAGGTTCTGATTCACAAGCTGTAACAATTAAATCTTTTGTTCCATCTCCATTAAGTGCATTAAAAGTAGTATAGAAACAATCTCCATCATCTGTCTTGGTTGTTTGTCCTACTGCTAAACCTTCAACTTCTGAATCAACATACTCTGTAACTTTTAAATCTAAATTACCTTGTTCATCAAGACCATTAAATGTAATAGCAAAATCATCAATACCATCTCCATCAACATCAATAATTGTAGTTTCGCCAATTTCAAGAGCACTAACACTAACTAAAGCAAGCAATAATAAAATTAAAAATAAAAAAATACGTTTCATTTTATTAGATTAATTGGTCTTTGTATATTCTCCTATTTTTTCATTGTTGTCTTCATTTGTTTCAACAATTTCATCATTATAGTCAATTATAATTTTCAGATTAATAGTTGGTAAAATATCTTCATAAACCTCAACAGAATTAAACAATTCATCACCAACATCACATAAATCATCAACTAAAGGATTAACTACAAAATTTGATGAATCATAAACCTCACCATCTGGATAGAGTGATTCTACACGAACAACAAAGGAATCCTCAATTGAATCTGTGCCTAGATTACCTAAACAAATATCAATATTTGTTAACATAATATCTTCTACAATTACATCTCCTGCACCTACTTCATTAAAGAATAAATCTATGTCTTTTGGTTCTTCCACACAATAATGATCTAAACAATTATACCCATTAGGACAATTATCAGGAGCATTTGAACAAGATAAACAATTTCCATCTGCTTGACAAACTCCTAAGTTACCATCAAGATCACATACATCTCCTACTGTACATGTTTCTGGTACATCTTCTACACAAAAATGATCAGCACCACAAATATAATCAACTGGACAATTATCAGGAGCATTTGTACAACCTGAACAACTTCCATCTGCTTGACAGACTCCTAATTGACCAACAGCATAATCACATAACACTCCTTCTGTACATGCTTCTGGTATAACAACACATATACCTGCGTCACAAATTTCTCCATCTTGACATTCTATACCTAAACAAAGATCAACTGGTTCTTCTACACAATAATGATTAAAACAATTATACCCATTAGGACAATTATTAGGATCATTTGTACAAGCAGAACAACTTCCATCTGCTTGACAGACTCCTAATAGACCAACACCATAATCACATATATTTCCTTCTGTACATAGATTAGCTGGTTCTTCCATACAAGCAGAATTATCAGGATCTGCTACATAACCTTCATCACATACACAATCAGTACAAAATGAACCTGGATGAGAATCATCACATTCTTCACCTTCATCTAAGAAACCATTATCACATGTATTAACTGGTTCAGTTATTGGTACACATAAACCTGTCATTGTATCACACTCTTCACCATCAGTTGTACAATCTGAATTAGCAGTACATCCATCAGTTGTACCATCAGTTGTACCATCACCAGTTGTATCGTCAACAACTAAATCAATACCTAAACCACTTATAACACCATCAACAATACCAGTGAATGATAGTGTATATTCTTTATCACCTAAGAAAAATGATGCTTCTTTTTCATTCTCTAATAATTCTAAAGTTACTGGTAATACACCAGAATCTACAACACCATCAGCATAATTTGCAGTAGCTTTTCCAGCTAACTGATTACCACTATAATATATTACAACTGCCAGCAATAATACAATTACAACTGCAGCGCCAATCACATATAAGAAATTATTTTTTTGATCATTTTTACTAGATCTTTTTTTTGCCATCTTATCACCTTTTTTATTAATAAAATATTATATTATAGTTCCTATGAAAAGTTATTTATAAATGTTTTCATTATTTAATGAGAATTGTTTTAATTTTAATTCAAAACTTTTTAGTAAAAATAAAAAATAGAAAAATTAAAAGTCTTTTCTCATGACTTTTTCAATTGTTTCTTTTTTCCATCCAGCTTTAATTAAACTATCCCTTAATTTTTCTTTATGGACACCTTTATGGATATAGAAACCAATATATTTTCGCAATTGTTCTTCATATTCAGAAGGAATAACATGATGCTGCATTTCTTCAAAAACATGATCAATAACAGGTTTTTTCCACCCTCTACTTGCTAATTTTGAAGTGATTGCACCTCTTTCAAGTCCTTTAACTAATTCAATTTTAATAAATTGCCTCATCAAATTAATTTTACCTACAGGAATTCCATTTAACACATCAGATGATTCTTTAATTACTACAGGCACATGCTTTTTATCTTTATAATGCCAAATTAAAATTAATCCAATCATTAAACCTGCAATTAAAATTAAAACTAAGAATGGAATAAACCATCTCCACATTGAACCTGGTTGAGATAAAGTAACCTGATCATCATCAAATTTAATATGAGTTGTTGTTGATCCTTTACCTGATACCAAACAAGCAGGACAAGCTCCACCACAATCAACATCATCTTCATTATGATCTTTTTGATTATTATTACAAGAAGCACATGCTAATGTATATTTTTTATATTTCCCTTGTTGATTATATGATTCACAACTATAAGTTCTATAACCATCTACACATTTTTGTTTGTATAAATCTTTTTTACAAGTTATATCATTAAACAATGGATTTGACTCTGGAATATTTAATGGTACACCAATCATGCTACCACCAGGACTACTACTTGTAGAACCATCATCACTACCACTATTACTATCACCATCAGAAGATTGTGGATTTACAACTATAATTTCTTGGCAAGCTGCTTCTGATGTTTTTTCTTCATGTAAAATAATTTCAAAATTTAATGGACTTGAACAAGTTAATTTCATAGTAAAACATTGATTATTTTCCCATTTATAGAAATCATCACCATCTACTTGATTAACAAAAGGACAACCATCTTCATCTATACCAATACATTGATTTTCATCAGCAATTTCATCATGCAATACAACTTCAAAATCAAAAGGATCTGTACAAGTTAATTCTGTTGAAAAGCATTGATCATTTTCCCAAGAATAAATTGGTTCTCCATCTACTTGATTTACTGCTGAACATCCATTTTCATCAACATCCAAACAATCATTTTCAGTTAAAATTTCATCATAATAGACAACTTCAAAATCAAAAGGATCTGTACAAGTTAATTCTGTTGAAAAGCACTTATCATTTTCCCAAGAATAAATTAATTCTCCATCTACTTGATTTACTGCTAAACATCCACCTTCATCAACACCCAAACAATCATTTTCAGTTAAAATTTCATCATAATAAACTACTTCAAAATCTAAAGGATCTGTACAAATTAATTGTGTTGAGAAACATCGATCATTTTCCCATGTATACTCCATATCCCCATCAATAACATTTTCAGGAAGACAAAGAGCAGTAACACTAGTTAAACATACCAATAAAATAATTAAAAATAAAAAAATATGTTTCATTTTAGTTATTATTCAAATTCCATTATTATATTGAACTCATTGTTCTCTTCATTTAATTCATCTGCTAAGTTTGTTGAATCCACAGTGATTTTCAGAGGAACAATATTCTGGTTAAAGTAAGATTCATGAATTACAACCCTACTAAAAAAAGATTGAACTTCTACACAATCACCACCAGCATCATATGTAGATATTGGAATAACAAATTCTGACTCCTCAAATAAAGTATCAGGACCAAAAGCAGTCATATCACCTGTAGAATAGCTTGATACTTTTACTGCTAAGTCACCGTCATAATCCATAGTACCTAAATTTTCTACACAAATTTGCATATCATTAAGAATCAATTGTTCCAAATCAACATCTGGATTAATTGCTGAAAATTCTTCATTAACATGCATATCAACATAACAATCATCTGAACATACACCTTCTTCACCAGCATCACATACACCATTACCACATTCAGATTCTTCTATTGGAACACATAATTCTCCTGGTGTAGGACATTCAAATCCAGATTCAATTGTTAAACAATCACCTCTACAACCATCTTCACCTTCTGTATTACCATCATCACATATTTCCCCTTCATTTAAAAAACCATCACCACATTCTGCTCCAGGTTGTGGTACACATAATTCAGGAGCTTCAGGATCACATACTAATCCAGGAGCACATATTACATTTAAACAAGGATTAACTTGTTCTACACATAATTTAACTGGATCGAATCTAGCAAATATATAAGAAACATCTTCTAAATCAAAACCAGCATCAATTAAATCTTGCTCTGTAAAGGTTTCACATGTAGATTCCGGTGCACAATTTGTATCATCACAAGCATCACACATATAATCTTGACCACAAACACCATTTCCAACTAGTTCAAAATTAGAGGTTATTAATTTACATTCAGAATTACTACCAGGAGAACATTCAGCACACATTTTAAGACCTAGATCACAATATTCAACTAGTTCACCAAAACAATCTTCATCAACATCACATGCTTTAGGAGTTGTATCACCTTCTACAATACATTCACCTTCACTATCACATAATCCTGCTCCAGCCTCTATAATACATTCATCCCCTGGAGCTGTTAATTGTAATATACCACAAGTACTACAATCCCAACAACCTGCATCTTGCTCTTCTAATGTACAATGACCATTATCTACACAAACAATATCTTCAACAGGAACACAAGTTCCAATATTATCACATACACCTGCATCTTCTCCAGTTAATGGACAAGCATCTCCAACAGAAAGAACTAGTACTCCACATTCAGTACAATCATAACATTCACCTAAGCCATGTTCAGCTTCTGTACATACACCATCATTTTCACATGATTCTGGAACAACTTTTGAGAAACTAACAACATTAAATGTTGGTGTTGCTGCTGCCATATTAACACCACCTATTGTTAATTCATAATCACCATTTTCATCACCAAATAAAAACATTAATTCATTACCTGATGTTAAAGTTTCATAATCAGGATCATCTGAAGGAACAGATATTGTCCATTTAGAGTTTCCATCTGTAGTAAGTCCAGAAACAACACCATAAACCTTTCCAGTTAATGGTTTTCCACTAAATTTTACAACAAAAGCAAGTAGAATAATAATAACAATTGCTGCACCAACAACATATAATAAATTTTTTTCTTTATTTTTAGAACTAATTTTAGTATTTTTTGATCTCCTTTTTTTTGCCATTATACTAGCCTCCTTTTTTTAATAATTAATTATAATGGCAAAGCTTCAAAATTTTTGATTTTGATTTTTTAGCCATCTTAACACTTCATTTTGTTAGATATAAATATGATTATATTAATTTTGTATAAATTAGTATATAAACTTTTTGGTAGAAAGTATATGCATAGCTCCTTTTATGATGTTGTTACTGCCTCAAATTTGTTATAGTGGCATTATATGTTTTTTATATTTGGAACTGAAATCAAATAGATTTTGCATAATATGGTTTTAATAAATTATTCAATGGGATTTCAGCCACTATAACTGGTAGAAACAACATCTTCATTAGGAGCTATACACATATAGTAGAAATCAATAAATTACACATAAAAATTAATTATTAAAAAAAAAACTAATACTCTTTTTTAATATAAACAATAACGCTTAACATAATTATCATTACAATTATTAACATCACTAACATTATAACTAAAACATTTCCAAGCTTTACTTCTTTATCAAAAAATCCTTCTGTTGGATATTGTTCAATTGGTGGTGCATCTTGTATTTCTAAATCAACAAGATCTTCAGTTTCATTAATTATAATATCAACTTTTTCTTCTGTTTCAGTTTCTTCTTCTGTTTCAACTTCTTCTTCAGTTTCAGTTTCTATATCAACAACTTCTACATTTTCTATTTCATCTTCTTCTTCACTATAACATTTAGATAAATAAACATCAGATTTACTACCATCAACATCTACTAGTGTAGCAACAAAACATTCCCAATTACTATAATATTGTTGAGATTCTCCTACATCTAATGATTTCATCTGTATTGGAATTGGTTCAGATAACATAACATCGACTGTTCCATCATCATTTAAATCCAAGATAGTTAAAGCTAGTTCTTTATCATTAAATGTTAAAAATTCAGTCTCTGATTCTTTGATAGCAAAAACACTAAAACTAAGTAAAACAAAGATTATACAAATTAATAATAATTTTTGCTTCATTTTATGAGTAATAATCATCCTCATCATTATTTGTTTCATCAGATTCATCTATATTATCAGCAGGATCAATATATATTTCATATGGTACTTTTCCAGAGTCATCATAATAGTTATTATCATACTTAATTGACATTTCAAGAATATATTCATCATCCTGATCAAGTCCTTCTACATATTTGTAAGTTGATTTCCAAACATCGTCGTCTTCATCTAATGTTTTAAGAGTAACCTTAAATGCCTCGTAAACATTTTTATCACCAATATTTTCAATTGTAATATCTAAATTCAAATAAGGATCATCTAATTCTTCATCAACATGAGATATTACTAAATCAGGTTTACCTTCTGTTTCATCAATTTCCATAGTAGTAATTTCATACTTCATTCTTTTATTTGTTTTATCAAGATCTTTTATTTTGAATTTGTATAATACACCCTTATAACTAAAACCTTGGTAATGATCAATTGGAACATTATTAAATAAACACGGAAGTTCTGTACATCCAGTATAAGAAAATGCTTTACCTGTTACATTATTATTAGTCATTGAACTAAAAACCATCAATAATCCAACAATTGCAACAGCAATTCCTAATACAAGAAACATTTCAAGTTTATGAAACTTATTTTTTAGTTTTGATTTTTTAGTTTTCTTAGTTTTTGCCATTATAACACCTTTTTTATTATGATATGGTTATTTTGAGACTATTTATATTTAAATGTTTTCAATGTTAATAATTTAAATCCAACAACATGGCCGGGCGAGCCGATAGGCGAGTAGGATATTTTCTCAAAGAAAATGTCCGTCCGTGCCGTGGTTGTTGTTGGATTTATTATTAAAATGAGTTAATTATATTTTTCTATTAAGATGATAATTATAAAATAACCAATAAAAACCCTTAGTGAAAAAAACAATCCCCCAAAAACCCCCAACCACCTTCCCTCAAATAAAATGGGAAAAGAAAATACCAAAGAGAAAAACGAAAATATTCCGGAAATAAATCCACACTTAAATACCATTTCCGAATTAACTTGAAAATCTTCCGATTCTCGACGAGAAAAGTTTATTAAAGTTAAAATCTTAATGAGCTTATGCTATTAGAAACACTTTTATGTACGTTTTTTGGGGTAAGTGTAGGGATTTTCACTGGCTTGACACCAGGCATTCACATCAATCTAATCAGCCTACTCATAATAAGTTTTTCACCATTTTTATTAAGAATACTTTCACCAACTTCTCTTGGTGTTTTTATTATTTGCATGGCTATAACACATACATTTCTTGACTCTTTGCCTGGAATTTATCTTGGAGCACCTGATGAGTCTCAAGTTCTAAATGTTTTACCTGGACACAGAATGTTGTTAAAAGGAGAAGCACATAATGCAGTTAAATTAACAGTAATTGGAAGTTTTGGATGTTTAATATTAGCATTAATCTCAATTCCATTCACAATAAAACTAATGCATACTGCCTATCCATTAATCAAAAATCATATTGGATATGCATTAATTATAATAATGTTATTTATGATCTTCAGAGAGAAAAGAATTAAAAAAATAATAAATGCATTTTTCATGTTCTTAACAGCAGGTGTTTTTGGTTTGATTGTATTAAACATTCATACACTTAACCAACCCTTATTCCCTTTATTATCAGGATTATTTGGATTAAGCATGTTAATTATTAGTTTAATGGATAAAACAAATATTCCTGAACAAAATTTAGATAAAAAATTAGAAATTAAAAAATCAATTTTAGCAAAATCTATTTTTGCTGGTACATTTGTTGCAACTATTGCTGGCTTTTTGCCTGGTTTTGGTTCTAGTCAAGCAGCTATTCTAGGTCAACAAATTGTTAGTTTTGGAGAAGATATTGGAGAAAAAGGATTTATGATTATGGTTGGTGGAATCAACACAGCTAATATGTTAACAAGTATTGCTACTGCATATATTTTAGGTAAAGCAAGAAATGGAGCAGTCTTAGCAATCAATGAAATATTGGGAGTAATTGATTTAAGAGCAATGATTATTTTTTTAATTACTTTATTAATTGCTTCAGGAATTGCTGTTATGTTAGCATTAAAGATTTCAAAAATATTTAGTAGATTAGTTGTAAAAGTAAATTACACTTTACTTGTTTCAACAATTATTCTTTTCATTATTATACTAACAATTTATTTTGATGGATTTGTTGGCTTAAGTATATTAATTGTATCTTCTTCAATTGGCATATTAGCCACTAAATTAGGTGTTGGAAAGAATCACCTAATGGGCTGTTTAATATTGCCAGTTATATTGTATTTTGTGGTGTAAAAATAGATAATGAACAATTTAAAAGAATAAGAAAAAATATGATTAAAAAGTTGCATAACAATGGATGTTTTGGAAAAGGACATCTTTTAGTTATAAGACTTAAAAAAGGAACTAATCCTGAAGATATTTATTTTACTAAGAAAGTACTAAAAGAACTAATTAAACAAAGATTAGTATTTCTTAAAAAAACAAAACATGGTCTGGCTGCTTACCTTAATATCAATAAATTACAAGAAATTGAAGAAATAATTGAATATAAAAGTTAATATATTAGTCTCTTAAGAGCCATAAATAGAAACATTTAAATATCATAGGTGATAAATAATGCATATGGAAAACCCAAAACCAATCTTCCTAAGAATATTTGGTGATACACCAAAGCTAAGAGTAATGGATTATCTCATAGTTAATGATGATTATGATCATTCAATGAAAGATATTGCTAGAAATGCAAGAGTAGGTTATACTACATTAAAACAATTCTGGAAACAACTATTAAAAGAAGAAATTATTTTTTTCACAAGACAAGTTGGAAAAGCAAAAATGTATAAATTGAATAAGAAAAATCCCATTGTAAAAGAATTTGTTAAGTTACACTGGACAACTGTTAAAGCATATGTCAGAAAACATATAATAAAACAAAAGAAAATAACAATTAAAAAATCAAAAGAAAAAAAGAATTAAAAAAATTACTTATCTATTTCAAATAAATATTCATCATCTGATTCTTTTGTATAATTACCATTTTGTTCTGAATCATGATCAATGCTACTAATAAACCCATCAGAACCAACATTTACAAAAGCAGAATATGTTTTATATCCATCTTTAGATAGTTTAATCAAAACAGTACCTTCTGTTAATTCAAATGAAAAAGGTGTTGTTCCCTTAACCTGGCCACTAATTTTTAATTCTGCCCCTGAAGGTTCAGAAGTAAATTTAGTTCCAAGTATTTCCTCTTCTTCTTCCTCATCATCATCACTAGTATTAGTACTAGTACTAATACTACTTGAACCAGTACAACCAATTGATTTTGAAGAATCCATTAAAGCTGTTATCTTTTCTATTGTATTTTTATAAACATATGCTGTTTTACAATAGTCTCCATAATTAGTTTTCATAATTCTAATACTATGATTACCAATTGGAAAACTAAAATTATTGTATGGTGTTGTTCCAATTTTAACATCATCTAAATAGACTCCTGCAGCATCCGGATAACTTATAATTTCTAATGTTCCTATTTCAGTTGAAGATTCTTCTTCTTCCTCTTCAATAACTTCTTCTTCTGCTTCTGTATCATTTACTTCCACATCAGTTAAATCTATTGTAGTATTTTCTACCTCATTAATCTCATCTATTTGTTCAGGTATTTCAACTTCACCCTCTAAATTTCTTATTTTATAATCCATGTATAAAATAGTAAGTAAAAGAATACAAATTATTGCTGATGCAATTATAATTGCTTTTTTTGATCCCATTATTCCCCTCCAATATTAATTTTATTTTATCCTGAAACCATCTTTCTGTTAAGGTTTAGATAACTTTTAACTGTTTGATATAATTGATTAGTATCTTCAGCAACAAAAGCTTCAAACTTGTCTGTATTTATTTTATAAATCCATAAATCAAATACAGTTCTTAAGAAAAATAAGAATGCTTTTTTTTCCCACCTATGTTCATAATCAGTTTCCATATAACCCATAAATGTAATTACTATTTTCCCTTGGTTCATTTTTGTTTTTTTACCATCAATTGTTACAACAACATCTTTCATTTCTGTTACCAAGATATTCATTTTAATAGTACTTTTCACATAATCAGTAAATTTCTTCCAAGGTTCAATTTCTACTTCAATTTGCCTTCCATCTTTATAGACATGTTCATAATTTTTTCTTTCATACTTATCATAACCTTTTTCTCTTTGCCATTTGTCAAGCATCCTATAGAAATCATGCATATTAAAAAGACCTTGATAATTTAGCCTTAATGTGTCAACAACAATTCTTCTTTCTGACATTTTATTTGTTACTCCTTATGAACATATTATTTTTATTAATTTCTTTTTATTTACTTATTTTTTAAAATTTTAATATAGATAACTCTAGTTCTACCATACATCGAAGTGTTCATTACCTTTAATTTGCATATCTAATGATTGTTTAATTAAATCTAAAACTTTATACTGCATAAATTGGACTTTATCTCCCCACATTGAATCTATTTTTCCCTTTATTATAAAACTCACTAAGAAATCTTTCAATGCTTGTTTAAGTTTTGAACCTTCAAATCTATCATCATAATCAACTTCAACAAAACCATTAACTTGAATGTAAAGTCTTGCTTTTGTTAGAATCTTTTTTTCACCATTTTTAACAACTTCAATTGGTTCAATATTCCAGACTTGAATATGAACTTTAAACCAAGCCTTAATAAAATCTGTAACTTTTCTCCAAGCTTCCCATTTTATTTCTTTTTCCTTGCCTGTATCTTTAGATTTAAGTTTATATTTAGTTTCATGCATTGTATATCCACGAAAATTAAACCAATCATGTAGAGTTCTATATAATTCATCAAAATCAAAAATGCCTTTAAACAATATTTTTTGGTATGGGGCTCCAACACCCATCATTTGTGCCATTATATATTTACTATAATAAGAAGTTTATAAAGTTTACTATAGGTGCTAGATTTTAGATATTAGGTTTTAGGTGCTTGGTGTTAGGAAAAAATTAGTCTTTTGTCATACACTATAATAAAGATATACGACAGACATTATTCTAGCACCTATATTCTAACACCTAGCAACCAGCACCTAGCAACCAGCACCTAGCACCTTTCTAACTCAGAATACTTTTTTTAATATTAAACTTAGTTCCAGGAACTTGTTTCTCAAAATAATCCAGAAATTCAGAGATCAATGTTTTTTTTCTTTTAGGTAATTTAATTTTATGAAATTTTGCCAGTCTTTGTAATTCTTCTTTAGTCAAACAAATATATAATGGTATTTGTTGTTTAGAAAATTTCATTTTAAAGCTTTTTCCATGGAAAAGTTTATCCAAATATAATTCTTCAATATCATCTAAACAAATAGTAAGAATTTCTTTGTATCTTGGCAGTAATTTACCTTTAAATTTAATAGTAACTGGTGTATTAAGAATAGATGGAAATATTTTTTTAGTTAATTCATCTTTTACTAACAAATGATCATTTCTTTTAATATATTGGTTAGCCCTAATATGCTTTCTAAGTCTTTTATATATAACATCAAGGAAACATCCATTACAAAACTCTAGTTTTGTTGATTTATTACATTTCTTACATACTGTAGATTTTACCATCATTTAAGCTATATTTGAGGGGTATTTTATATAATTATGGGTATGAAAACTAAGATTGAAAGAATGAATAAAAATTCCCTCGACAAACTTCCGAAGAAGCTTGCCAGGGAAAGAGGTGTTAAGAGACTATAAAACCCACACAAACACCCCGAAAGGCGCCTGCGCGGGAAAAAGAGGTGATTAGGACAAATTAAAACAAATTTGGCTTTTTTAAGCCTAAATACGTCTTGTTTTTACCAAAAAACAGCTTATCAGAGTGATTTTACCCAATAAGCTTAAAAAATGAACATACGCTCATTTTTTGTCTCTACTATTCAGTAGGTATGGTCATATATAAATCTTTCGTTTTTGTAAACACTGTATAGTGGTATTATGCACTTTAAAGGTAATTTTAATATAATTTTGCTACTTTTTTGCTGATTTTCTGTTAATTTTCAGTTAAATACTGCCCTTTTTCCCGGCAAATGCTAGTAAGTATTATTCATGATTAAATAAAAATGAATAAAAAAAAACAAAGGTAAACACGAACCAAAACACGAACCTTTACTATTATACTTGCCTAGAATGTTTATAAAGCTTATGGAACCTTAGTATAGAAGCTAGAACTATATTAAACTAAGAAAATTATTTTCTTCTTGTTTTTTTGTTTTTTTTAATTTTTATATTTTTAGAACTTTTTTTCATTGATAAATTTTTTTTATCTGCTTTTTTTACTTGTTTTTTCGTATCTTTTACAAACAAATAGCCTATAAACACAAAAGAAGCACACACAAACCCAATAATAAAAGCAACCAATGTTTTTACATTAAAAAACTCACTTAAATAGTCAATAAAAACATCCCATTCATCAACTTCTTCAATTCTTTCAAAATATAAATTCAAATTACTAAATTCCAAAGCATATTGTGAATAAATTAGACCTGAAACCTTATCATTTTCCCCTAATGCCTTTGCATATTCATAATAACTATAACCCTGTATAGGAAATAATCCTTTTAGTTGTTGTTCAAGAATAACTTGCTCAACTAATTCTAATTTGGCATCTAATAATCTTTGTAATTCATCATCTTCTAAATTAATAGTACTAAGAACAGCATCTATTTCTGATTTTGCTTTAGATGCATGCATTAAACAAATTCTAAATTTGTTATTGTTAAAGCTTGTTAAAGCCCTATCAATTTCTTTAGATGTAGAATCAAGTAAAGGTAAAGGATAAGGATACAATAATTTAAAATATTCTAATCTTTCTTGTGCTTCATTAACAATAGTTTGACATGATCCCTTCATAACTTCTTCATCCATTACAAATTCATCATCTGTTGTATTGAAAAAATATGACCAAGAATAAGCACTAAACAATCTTTCAGTAACATAAGCTATTTCATATTCCAAATTTGTTTTATTTTCATTTGCTGCTTCAATTGCTCGTTCCCAAGTATTAAATGCTTCAATTAACCTTTCCTTAACAATCAAGAAAGTTTGCAGATCATTAAATGAAGTTAAGTTCATCTCATCAATAATCACATTAGAATTATTAATTGCATCAATTAATTCATTTAGTTTTTTTATTTTCTTTTGCTCAGTTAGGTTAGCATTAAGTAAAATTAAATTATCCAAATTAATATTAGCCCCAAAACAATATGATGCAGCAGCATATGTTTGATTTAATTCGATAGCCAATTCTGCATTTTTAATTAACTCCATTGATTGGTTATATGAACTGATATTAACTAAATCTTCTTTACTTATTACCCCTTCACCAGCTTCAATAGTTTCAAATAATTTATTTTCCAACTCTTTAGTTCTTGAACAAATCTCTTCACCAATTTTATTCATTGTATCAATATAAAACTCTTCCAACTGAATTTCACCAGCTGGTTTTTCATATTCTTTTCCTGTAAACTCCTTTAATGCATCCCTTAAAGTAAGAACTTCAATAACTTCTATACCTAATTCATTCCCAAATTCCACTAAATCAACTTTATCAGAAACATTTCTTTGTGATATGTTAATTATATCAATAACATTATCTGTTTCATTAACATTATTTGTTTCACCTTGAGTATTATTCAAAATACTTTCATTGTTACTATTACTCCCATTACCACTTCCATTAACATTTTTATTACTTATAACTTGAATAATTTCTTCATATGTATTATTTAATTTTGTTTCATTTAAAACAAATGCACTTCCTATTGGCACCAAAACTTTTGTAATATTATTTGTTGCAGCAGCTTCTATTTTTGCTTTTATACCACCAACATTTCCAATAATACCACCAGTATTAATTGTTCCAGTGATTGTAACAGTTTCATCAAATTCATTTCCTTCCAATAATGCAACAGTCAGCATTGCAGATGCTGCACCTGCACTTGGACCACCAATAATTGAACTTCCAGCTTTGATAGTATAGAAAAAATCATATTTACTACAATCTTTATTTAAGAAGTTACATGCAACTTGTTTAGCAAACCTTGTACTTAACTGAGTATCCATTTTAGTTAATGGAAAAGTATCAATATAAACATTACCATAACCAGGTCTAATTTCTAAATACAGATCAGCTAAGCTGCCTTGTTCTGTTCCTTCTGAAACAGCTAACAGATGAATATGCCCTCTTTTAATCTCATCTTCACTATTATATTTAGCAGAAACAATAGGACTTAAAGCAATAGAAATAACCAATAAGCACATAATAACGATTAATATATTTTTGTTCATGTTTCCCCCTATTTATTTCACATCACTACGATAATTTAAAAAAGAAAATAAAAAATTATGCCGATGATTATAAAGCTCCTCTTTCATCTCTTTCAAGTTCATCCAACCAATCTTGATTAACTAAAAGCATTTGTTCAATGATCTGTCTTATACGATGAATAACTTTTAGTGTTTCTTGTTTCTCAGGTAAACCAAAATTACCCTCATCATCTGGAATAGTTCTCTCAAAGATAGCTATAAGCTTATGCAATAGATGAGCTAAATTATGTTCATGATCAGCATCTACATCAAGATTATGGTCCATAACAATCTCATTAAATAATGCTTCATCTTTTTGAGCAATTTTTTCATGCTTTTCAAAATTATTCAAAACAACTATCAAAGGAGTGGCTAATGATTTTATTTCGATAAATTCATTATGTCCAGAATCTGGACCAATATCAGCTTCAATTTTGCCAGAAACTTCCTTCATTTTCAGCAATAAATTTCCAATTACTGTTAATTCACGAATTTCTCTTGCACCAGCAGTTCTTGCCTGACTACTTTGTTGTCCAAGTTCTGCTTGTCCACTTTGTTCAGCTGCTATTTCTTCTCCATTAATGGTTATTATATGCTCAACAATCTGTATTGCTTTTCTAATATAAGAAGCAATGATGTGTGATTGTTTTTCTTGTAATGGTCCTGCCTTACCGCCACTATACATTACTTTTGTTTCTACAATAACTTTTTCAAGCATTTCTAATAGATCATCTTCCTCTTCAAGCAGATTCTTAATTTTACCTTTCCCATGAATCATCCTTAACTTTTTTTCATCTTCTTCTTCACGTTTTTCATATTGTTCAAGAACATCTATTCCTTGATGTACTAATTCAATTTTTGCAGCAAAACCAACATGATCCATTGCTGGTCTTCCTTTCAAAGTAGCAGCTAACAAAAACCTTAATTGTCCTAATAATTCATTAGCAGTCTTAATTTCTTGATGTTGAGCATTTTCTGCTTCTTTCAAAGCTTTTTTGTCCTTAACTCTCAAAGTTTTTGCTTCTCCTGGTGTATGTGCTGATTTACCATATGTAGCTAATCTGAATATTTCAAAAAAAAACAAAAAAACAAGTACAATTGAGAGCCATCCTGCAAAATGTGTGAATAATATACCCATGCTTATCATTTTAAAGACCCCCTTCAACAGCAGTTGTAATTATTGCCAAGATAAACCACATGAACAATAATACAAATAATCTTACAATAATCCAAAATCTACCAGGCAAAGCCCAAGTTCTTTGATAAAATAAACCAATTGTAAAAACTACTATACCAAACATAATCACCACTGCAATCGTTGAATAAATCTCCCCTATGGCTAACAACAAACCTATAGGAATAAATATAGATGAAATCGTCGCTATTATTATAGCTAACACAATAGCAATATTTCTTTGGTATGTTAAACCAATTGCCCCAAATATTTGTTGTGAGGCTGCAAACAAAATAGTAAAGATAAACAACCAAATACATATTCTCATAAATGCACCAATTGCTTCCTGCCCCTTATTATGAATCCAATTAAATTTAAATACAGTCAATATCTTATCTCCAATATCTCCCAAAAACTCTCCAGGAGAAACAACTGAAGCGCTTACAAGTGGTACAACAAAAATTGATACTACAAAAAATAGAAGCAATAATAATCCTAATTTCTTATATTTCATCTTTACACCTCATTTATTAGTAATTCAAATATTTTTCTTTTATTATAAGTAATTTTCATATATTAGTAATATCTCTTATAATCTTAATAACTTACACATGTTATTCAAATGCTTATTTATATAATTTTTCATGAATTATATCAAAATACATTTTTTTATTACTTGTTAATCATAGAAAACCATTACTTATAAAAGATGTAATTAATAAAAAAATTAAAGAAGTTTAAGCTAAGATATAATTTTTTCTTGTTTCTTCTCTTCCACAATCAAACTCTTAAGAATATTAATCATTGTAACAATGTCTTTTTCTGCTAAATTAGGATTAGCTGTTAAGTTTTGTTCAGCTCTCATTAATAATTGTTCAATTAATATTGTTAATTTACCTTCTTTTTGTATCTCTAACCATAATCTTTTATGATCAGGTCCATCTTGTAAAAAGTTTTTATAATTTTTTATTTCTTCCCTTTCTAATTTTTCCAAATGTCCAAGCCTAGATCTAATCTTTGCAAAATGCGTTAACAGATGATTAATTTCAGTTGTACCATGTTGTTGTTTTAAATCACCTAATGCCTGTTCTAATAATCCAATCAATGCTTTTTCATCTTTAATTTCTAATTCATCTTCTTGAACTTCTGTTTTTTCTGCTCTTTTCATCCACAACAACTTTCTTCTTTGCTGTTTTTCCTTTCTTCTTGCTTGACGTTCAGTTGCTTTTAGAATAGGAGTTGGATCACCACGCATAATTTGAATTATTTGATAAACCTGCCAAAATATAGCTACAAATAACATAACCTGTGCATACGATACAACTTGTATCATTGTTTCTTGAAATACTTGTTCTACCATTTTTTTTAACCAGCTGTAATATTGACAGCTAACACTGCCATTAAAATAGAGGATATAACATAAATAGCAACTAATATAATTCTATTTAACATTGATACACCAGGAAACCTCCTATGTGCTAAAATAAAAATATAAACAATAAATCCTAACATAAACATAATTGCAAGTGTTGAATATAATGAAACAACTGTTTTAATTAATGTATCAGGAATACCAACTGCCCCAATTAGTGATAAAATAATACTTGATATACCTGCAGTTCTATTATCAATTCTTCCTTGACCAGCTGTTGTTATAGTTAAGTATAAAACTCTTGCAATAAAGACAAATATTAAAAATCTAACAAAAGCAATAACTGATTGTTCACCTAATTGAGTTAACCATTGAAATTTAAAGACTATAATAATCCATTCTACTACTTTTAATAATGTTTCACCAGGACCTAAAACTTCAGCACGTACAATAGGGATTAGGAGAATAACTAAAATAGACACAAATATAGATAAAACTATGTGTTTCTTTGTTATGTTTTTCATGTACTTAAGTTCTATTTGTTTATTGATTAATATATTTTTTGGAAGGCCATTACAGCCCTACAAGCCCAACAAGCCTCACAAACCCAACAAGCCTTTCACAAAAACCACTCTCCAATAGTCCTAAAACCTTATATAAATAATAATAAATTATAACTAATATGGATAGTCCAAAGGCTAATGTGTTATTTGAGGTAAGTTGGGAGATTTGCAACAAAGTAGGTGGGATTTATACAGTTGTAAAGTCAAAAGCAGACTTAATCAATAAAGCATATGAAAATTATTTCTTAATTGGACCTTATGTAGAGAAAAAAGCAAAAGAAGTTTTTAATGAACTTGATCCACCTGAAAATTTTGCAGGAATATTTAATGAATTAGCAGACATGGGGATTAAATGTCATTTTGGAGAATGGCAAATTAAAGGGAAACCAAATGCAATCTTGTTAGATGTTTCAGGTTTTTCAAAAAAAACAAATGATTTTAAAAAATTATTTTGGGATAATTTTGGCATTGATTCATTAAATGCAGGGTGGACATTTGAAGAACCAATGTTATGGTCAACAGCAGCTGGAATATTAATTGAAAAATATGCTAAGCAAAATAATGAAGGGAAAAAAATAGTTACACATTGTCATGAATGGATGGCAGGATTTGCATTATTATATTTAATCAATAAAAAATCCAATGTTGGAACTGTTTTTACAACACACGCAACAATGCTTGGCAGAACATTATGTGCAGTTGGAAGAGAATTATATTCAGAGCTTAACAACCTAAATCCTAAAGAAGAAGCTTACAAATACAACATACAGGAAAAATATTTAACAGAGTTTGCATGTGCACAAAATGCTGATGTTTTTACAACGGTTTCTGAAATTACTTCAATGGAAGCTGAAAAGATATTAGGAAGAAAAGCAGATGTGATTTTATTAAACGGCTTAGACATGGAAAAGTTTCCAAGCTTTGAAGAATTATCAATAAAACATAGAATTTACAGAGATAAAATAAGAGAATTTGTTGCATATTACTTTTTCCCATATTATTCCTTTGATTTATCACAAACATTATTGTTTTTTATTGTTGGCAGGTATGAATTCAAGAATAAAGGAATAGATATTTTCATTAAGGCATTAGGTAATTTAAACAGAATGATGCAGGAAAATGATTCAAAAAAAACAGTAATTGCATTTTTCTGGATCCCTAGAGAGGTCCATGGTGCAAAGATTGAATTATCAGAAAATAAAATGAACTTTAACAGATTAAAAGATTTTGTTAACAGCAATCAGGAAGATATACAACATAAAATTCTTATGCATTTAGTTAAAAGTAAAGATGAAAAGATTGAAGCAGCAGACCATTTTACTTCTAGTAATTTATTTCCAGAAGAATTCTTGTTAGAAGCACGAAAATTAAAATTAAATTTTTCCAAATCTGGAAATCCACCATTATCAACACATAATTTACCAGGAGAAGAACACGATGAGATAATTAATGCATTAAAAGCAGAAGGTTTAGACAACAAAAAAGATGATAAAGTAAAAGTTATATCTTATCCAGTTTATCTAACAGGTATAGATGGCCTTACAGATTTACCATATTATGATGCACTTACAGGTTGTCATTTAGGATTATTCCCAAGCTATTATGAACCATGGGGCTACACACCATTAGAAAGTGGAGCATTAGGTGTTTCTTCATTAACAACAGATTTAGGTGGATTTGGAAGATTTTTAGTCAGTAAAGAAAAAGGAGACAAAGGAATATTTGTATTAAAAAGATTTGGTATAAACGAAGACAAAGTTATCAATGATTTTTCCAAGACATTGCATGATTACACACTATTAAAAGAAAAAGAAAGAGTTGAACAAAAAATGATCTCTAAAAAGATTGCAAATTTAGCAGACTGGAATGAATTTGTCAAATATTATTTTGAAGCACACAATAAAGCAATTGAAAGTGTAGGGAAAAATGACTGAGTTAAGAAAAGATTATTTATTGAATAAGTTTGTAATTATTTCTCCAAAAAGAGGTCAAAGACCTCATCAATTTAAACATGATATTGTTGATTCTAATGAAGACGAAAAAGATGCAATAAAAAAATGTTTTTTCTGTCCAGGAAATGAAAATAAGACCCCAGAAGAAATTTATCGTCTAAATTACAAAGATGATGATAAAAAAAAGAAAAACACATGGAAGATAAGAGTTTTTCCAAATAAGTTTGCAGCTGTTAGTGATGGAGATGCAGAAATAAAAACACATAATGAATTTTTCACATTTGCAAATGCAACTGGAAAGCATGAAATTGTTGTTGAAACTTCAGATCATAAAAAACAATTAGTTGATTTAAATATTGAAGACATAGTTGATATTTTCAAAACATATGTTTTAAGAATCAATGAATTAGAGAAACAAGAGAATATAAAATATGTAATTGTATTCAAAAATCACGGCAAAGATGCAGGCACTAGTATTGTACATTCTCATTCACAAATAGTAGCTTATAATATTGTTCCAACAATCATTAAAGAAAAAGAAGAAGCTGTAAAAAAATATGCAGAAAATGCTGCCAAAAATAATACAGAACCACATTGTGCTTATTGTAAAATTTTAAATATTGAAAAAACAAGTGATAGAAAAGTTTTTGAAAATAACACATTTGTTTGTTTTACTCCATATGCATCTAGAATGCCTTATGAAGTTAGGTTTATGCCAAAAAGACATGTTATTAGTGTAAAAGAATTAAATGAAGAAGAACTTTTTGATCTTGCTGAATTATTAAAAAAGATTTTATTGAAATTAAAAAACATGGATGCATCATTTAACTTTTACTTACATAATGGTACTGGTAAAGAAAGGCAGTTTCATTTCCATATTGAATTATTACCCAGGATTTCAAAATGGGCAGGATTTGAATTTGGAACAAATACAATTATTAATTCTGTTACACCAGAGGATGCTGCAAGTTATTATAGAGAATAAGTTCCCATGATTATAACAAGATATTAGTAAACAAGTTCTACTGATTTCATTTTATTCTATTTTCTCACTTTAATTTTTTCCTCCTTACAATAAAAGGGTAGGTGGTTGGGGGCTCTTAGGAGGGGGGATTATTTTTTCACTAGGGATTCAAGTTATTATTAAAAGAGTTATACTAATAAGAAAATTAAAAAAATTCCAGAGAAACACGTCCCCCGGACCAAGTAAAAGAAAATTAAAAACACACAATTAAAAATCCACAGGGAAAAATTGCAATCTAAAATATAAATAAACTAAAAACAACCCAATTAATATTGCACCATCTCTTTTGCTAATATCTTCATCTTTCCACAAGAAATAATATATTAAAAATGCAGTTGCTAATTTTATTGGTAAATCATAGAAAACAATAACATTTGGAACAGTATATTGAGAAATCATTGCACCTAAACCAATACCAAACAAAGGATTTGTAATATTGCTTCCAATCAAAATCCCTGCAGACATTCCTTCATGTTTTTTCATTACAGCAATAAGTGAAGTTGTCAATTCTGGCAGAGCTGTTGAAATCCCTAATAAAATAATTCCAAAGAATGATGCACTTATTGGTAATGCTGCAACTAATGATGTTGATGCATTCAAGACTTGATCAGAAACAAAACCCATTAAAATAAAACATACAATAACAAGTAAAATCGCCCATGAAACTTGCTTTTTTGTTAAATGGTTTACTGCTTTAAATTTCTCATTAATTTTTCCTGTCTTCAAATAAAATAGATATCCAAGATAAGCAATCAATAATATTGCACCTTCAGTTCTTGATATAAAACCACCTAAAGAAAATACCCACAATAACAATGCAGCTCCAATCAATGCCCCCATTTGAGGAAATAAATTTTTCCTAATAACAATAACTGTACCTACAATACCAATCAGACCAAGAACAAAATTTTGTTGAAAAACATCTGAACCAATATTAGTTCCAATAAGTAAACTAGAGAGTGTGTTCATCTGCGAGGGATCTTTTAAAATATCAATACTCCCAATAATATGTGTCATGATTTCAGGAATACTTGTACCAATAGAAAGTATTGTAAGACCAATGAAAGTTCCACTTAGACCATAATGTTTTGCTAACTCAACAGAATTCTTAATGATAATATGGGCTAAGAAAAGTACAATGATAACTCCAATAATGAATATTAATGATTCTGTTAACATGAAAGTTATGTTTGTTGTTAGTATTTAAAAATGTTATTGGTAATATGTAGGTTATAATAAGAATTTAAAATTATTTAATTGCTTATAGGAAAAATAACAACTTGGCCAGGCGAGCCGTTAGGCGAGTAGGACTTTACATAGTAAAGTCCGTCTGTGCCTTGGTTGTTGTTGTTTTTTCATTAACATAGTAAAAGGAATAATATAATAAAATAAATTAATAACAACAAAAATAGCCTCACGGCCTGTTAAAAAAGAAAAAAAGAAAGAAAAAATTAAACAATTGCAAAATCAACATTAATTCTTAATGTAACTTCAACATTTTCAGCATTGAGTTTAGATACTGAATCAGACATTACTGCCATCTCTGCTGTTTCATCAAAACCACCTGCATAATATCTTGGCACATTATAGTTTGTTTCTGAAACTGAAATTGCTTTTCCAACCTTAATCTCTAAATTTTCGGCTAAAGTTTTAGCTTTTTCCTTTGCATTGGTTGTTGCTTCTGCCACTAATGCATCTTTAACTTGATTTTCTAATTCATCTGAAAGTTGGAAATTGACATTATCCACTTGGTTAATCCCATTTTTAACAGCAACACTTAGATATTCTCCTGTTTTGTCAACATCTGATGTTGTTAAGGTAATTGTTTGTGATAATCTGTAACCCTTATCAATTTGTTTTCTTAAATTATAATCATATTCTTTCCAAGGGTAAAGATTATAACCTGTTGTTTCTATTTCATCTTCCTTAATTCCAACTTTTTTTAATGCTTCCATAACTGCATTCATTTTATTTGCATTTTCATTTTGAACAGATTCAGCTTCTTTACCTTCTGTCACAACACTTAATCTAATCACAACTTCATCTGGCATTACTTCTGTTTCAGCATCACCACTAACACTAATCTTGTTTACAACATTTGTTGTAACTGTTATGTCTTTTGCCCCCATTGAATAAAATATACCCAATAACAGCAATAAAATTGCTCCAAAAGCAAACCAATGTATTATTTTATGTTCCATAATTATCATCCTCCATGAATTTAATAATTACTTAATATACTAGCTGATATAAATACCCTATGAATAGTTCAATTTGAGTTGAAATTATAGTAAAAGTAATAAAATATATAAGTTTTCTTTTCTTTTAGGTGGTTTATGATGAAAAAAATACTAATATTCGGAATAATAATGGCTTTAACACTCCTAATTTTAGGGTGCAACGATAGACATGATAGATATGGTCCTTTAACACCAGAGGAAGAATTAAAGGTAAAATTAGGTGGTGTAAATATAAATATACCTGATGAATATTCAGTTAATTTTGATTTTAGCTATGGCTCTCCAGGTGGAGATAGAAGTTGGGAAGTAAGTTATGGTGTTGCAAGTGGAGAATTTACTGCATGTTCAGGAGAATATCATTTCTCAGGACAGGGAGATGAAAAAACAGAACCTTGCACATTAGAAATGCTGCAAACTAGTGAAATTGCATTATTCCCGAAAATGAATGATATTGTTACAAAAGTAAATACTAATTTTCAAACTGAAGTGTTTGTACTAAATGCAGCAGATAGAGATTGTTATTATGTGGAAAATGAAGATGGTTATGCATATGGTGTTGTTTGTTTCAATTCAGAAAAAGAACTTGTAACTTACCTCGCAAAAGGTGGCTATGGTAGTGCAGAAACAATATGGTTATTAAATGACTATGATCTAACTGATGAAGTCGAAGACTTAATGGGTTAGCTTTTTTCTTTCTTTTATTATTTTTAATATTATTAGTAATATTTATAAACTATAGTTTATATAATATAGAAAATACTATTTATATTAAAAAAAAGGTGATAAGATGAAAAAAAATAATTATTCTAAATATTTGTTAGCAATAGTTGCTATTATTGCAATTGTTGGTATTGTATTAACAGTTAATGGTGCTTTTTCTCAAAAAGCATTATTTGGTGAAAAAGGAAATTCACTTATTACAGGAATGGCTATAAGAGGAGATACCACTGGTAGAGCTTCAACTGCAGCAGAAGATACACGAGATGAAGAAGCGAGAGAAGAAGAACTTGCGAGAGAAATGGAAGAAGCAAGAGAAGAAGAACTTGCGAGAGAAATGGAAGAAGCAAGAGAAGAAGAACTTGCGAGAGAAATGGAAGAAGCAAGAGAAGAAGAACTTGCGAAAGAAATGGAAGAAGCGAGAGAAGAAGAACTTGCGAGAGAAATGGAAGAAGCTAGGGAACAAGAACTTGCAAGAGAAGAAGAAGTTGCATGTCTTGATGGTTACGATAAAAGAGAAAGTTATACTAAAAATTGCAAAGAAAGACCAGAAGGAATGGTTTGTATAGCTTATGATGATGGATTTATCTGGCTTGCAAAAGGTCCAATTTATGATTGGTCAACAGATAGTAATTCTCAAATATCAATTGGTGGAAAATATAATTATCACCACATCTTAAACACTAATTGTGTTAAGAAAGTAGAAAAAGAAGTAACTAAAGGAAATTGTCCAACAGATTACATAGAAAAAGAAAGTTATACAGGTAATTGTAAAGAAAGACCAGAAGGTAGTGTATGTATGACATATGGAGATGATTTTATATGGCTTGAATACGGCCCAGTAATGGATTGGTCAACAGATGACAATATACAAGCAGCAATAAGCACTGAATATGATTATTACCATATATTATACACAAATTGTGTTAAAAAAGAAGAAAAAGAATATAGTGGTAAAGAATTTGTTGAAATTGAAGAAGATGATGAATGTATAGATTCAGATGGTGGTGTAAATCCAGAGATATTTGGAGAAGTCAAAACAAATTATTTAGTTGCAGGTGAAGATAGTCCAACAAAAGATACATGTGTTAGTAATATAAAAGTACGAGAAATGTTTTGTAATGATTTAAATCAAGGTGAACCAACTTTAGTTGCATGTGTTAGTGGAGATATTTGCAAAGATGGTGCATGTGTTAATGATGAAAATGAAGCTTATGAAGAAGAAGCAATAGAGGAAATAGATTGTAATGGTTGCATAACTGAACAAGATTCATGTGCACCTTTCTGGACAAAATTAACAGTTGATGAAATTGCAATATATTGTGACATAGATAGTGAATGGAAACAACAAAAAGAATTAGAAGAATCATGTCAAAATAATTTTGAGTGTATAAGTAATCAATGTATTAATGGGATTTGTGAAGATGTTGTTAAACAATTAGAAGAAGCACAGGGTTTCATAGATAAGTTAATAGCTCTTATAAAAAATATTTTTGGAGTAGATCTTGGTGAAGAAGAAGTAGAGGCAGAAGAAGCTGTTGAAGAAGAAATCCTAGAGGAAGAAACCCAGAGTGAGGGTTTTGATTTAGAAATATATGCTTATGGTAGTATGCCTAAACCTCTTCAAAAAGAGGAGAAAGTTAAATTAAAAGCACTGGTTAGAAACAATGGAGATAACATAAATGAAGATTTCCAAATAGAATTTCAGATTTGTAAACCTGGAAATTTAGGAGATTGTAGTTTGGTTAGTAGTATTGAAGAAACATCAATGTTATCAGGAGAAGAAAAGACTTATGAAGTTGACGTTGATATCCCGCAAGATAAAATAGAGTATAATCCAGGTGTTGGTAAAGAGCAAATATTAATTACATTTTTAGTTGATGGAGATGGACAAATTGAAGAAACCAATGAAGAAAATAACTATGCTAATATGGCACCTACTTTTGGTGATGTAGAGGCAGAAGAAGTTGTAGCAGTAGAAGAATTTAAATGTACAGAGACAGATGGTGGAGATAATCCAAATATAAAGGGAGAAGCAACAGGATATAAGACAGTTTATAAAAATCAAATTGTTACATTAGAAGATTCTTGTGTACTAGAAAAAGACATTAGCTCAGAAGCAGTATATGAATCATCTTTCCTTCATGAGATAAATTGTAATACAGGAAATCCAGTAGTTGTTTTCCATTCTTTACATGAATGTGCTTGTGTTAATGGAGTGTGTGTAGAAGAAGTTGTTGCAGATGAAGAGATTCAGAACATTAATATTAAAGTAGATAAAATTAGTATTGGAGCAAGTAATGTATTTGCAACTATTTGTAATACAGGAGATATTGGTGTAAATAATTTTGAAATTGTTTATTCTTTCGCAGGAAAAGAAAATAAACTAACTTATTCACCTCTTATTTATCCAGGTGTTTGTAAACAAATAGGTTCTTGGAAATATGGTTATATGGGTGTGACATCTGATGCTGTAAATTCTAATGAAATCACAGTTGAAGTTGATCCAAACAATTTGATAACTGAAACAAATGAAAATGATAATTTGTTAACAATTGAACCAGCAGCTGAAGAAAAAACACCAATTAAAAAAGTAGATCAACTTAATAAATTAGCTAAACCCCTTCAAAAAGTTGAAGACAATAATATGGAAACAATAATGAATAATAAATTAGGGTATTTTGATTTAGAAATATCAGAATATGATTATTCACCAAAACCACTTGAAAAAGATCAGCCTGTTAATTTAGAAGTAACTGTTAAAAACAATGGAGATAGCATAAATCAAGCTTTCCAGGTAAAATTCGAATTATGTGATATAAAGCCGTGGAGTGGTCAAATAGATTGTACTTCTATGGGCATTATTGAAGAAACTTCTATATTAATGGGAGAAGAAAAAACATATGAAATGGATATTAATAATATCCCTAAAGAATTAATACAATACCCATTAATGAGTATGTTTGGTGCTAAAGAAAGTTTAGCTATCAAGCTAATTATTTCTTCTAATGGTCAATTTGAAGAAACAGACCACAGTAACAATAATGTTTTGTACGACGCTGATTTTAGTTAATAGTTGTATTTGTTTTATTTTTTCTTTCTTTTAATTCTTTTCCTTCTTACAATTAGTGGGTAGGAGGAGGTTTTATTCACTAGGGTTTTTTAAGTTAATTATACTATAATAAAAAGAATTTTCCTGAGAAGCACGTCCTCCGGACCTAGTAAAAAAAAGAGAGGTTATGTTAAGATAGAAATAATGAATTTCCACCACAAACTATATATATCCCAATATAACCCAAATCAGTATGAAATACAATGATCTATGTGAAATATATAATCAATTAGAGTCTACTTCAAAAAGATTAGAAAAAACATATTATGTTTCTCAATTAATTAAAAAAACTAAAGATGAAGATGTTCCATTAATCATGCTTCTGTTAGAAGGTAAAGTTTTTCCAGCTTGGGATAAACGTAAAGTTGGTATGGCTTCTCGTTTAGTATTAAAGGCAATTAATATTTCAACAGGTATTGATACTGGAAAAATTGAAGAAAAGTGGAAAAAGACAGGTGATTTAGGATTAGTTGCAGAAGAATATACTGGAAAAAAGAAACAAGCAACATTATTTTCTCAAGATCTTAGTATTAATAAAGTTTCTAGTAACTTACAAAAACTTGCATCATTAGAAGGTTCAGGCACAGTTGATAGAAAAGTTAAATTAGTTGCAGAATTATTGACAAGTGCAAAGCCTTTAGAAGCAAAATATATTGTTAGAACGGTTTTAGAAGATCTAAGGGTAGGAGTTGGTCAAGGAAGTATTAGAGATGCAATTGTTTGGGCGCAATTCCCATTAATTGCAAATTTAGAATTAACAGGAGAAGGCAACAAATATTATTTCATGGACAAAGGTAAAGAATTGAGTAAAGAAGATATTGAAAAATTTAAAGAAAGAATTAAAGTAGATAAAGTGATTAAAACTAAAAGTGAATTTGATAAAATATCAATATTAAAAACTAAATCAATTGCTACTGAAAACAAAGAATTAGCAAGAGAATTATTTAATTATTTCTTAGAAAATGTAGAGGGAGCATACAATATTACAAATGACTGGTCAGAAGTTGTATTAGTAGTAAGAGAAAAAGGATTGAAAGGATTAAAAAGTATAGATATTAAATTAGGAAAACCAATTAAAGTTATGCTTTATCAAAAAGCCCAGAATATTAAGGATGCATTTGAAAGAGTTAAAACACCTTGCGCTTTAGAATACAAATATGATGGATTCAGATTAGAGATTCATATTATTGATGAGAAAATTGTTTTATTCACAAGAGGTTTTGAAGATGTAACAGAACAATTCCCAGATGTTGTAAAGTATGTAAAAGAACATGTTAATGTTAAAAATGCAATTCTTGATTCCGAAGCAGTTGGTTTTAACAAAAAAACAACACAATACATGGCCTTTCAAAGTATTTCTCAGCGTATTAGAAGAAAATATAATATTAAAGAACTTGCTGATAAATTTCCAGTAGAAGTTAATGTGTTTGATATTCTTTATCATGATGGGAAAAGTTTATTGAAAGAAGAATTTCATAAAAGACGTGCATTATTAGGTAAAATAATAAATCCTGCACCAAGAAAAATAGTTTTATCTAGAATTATGATTACTGATAAAGAAGAAGAAGCTAACAAATTCTATCAAGCATCATTAGATGCAGGTAATGAAGGGTTGATGGCTAAAAACTTGAATGCTATCTATAAACCAGGTTCAAGAGTTGGTTTTGGTGTTAAACTAAAGCCAGTAATGGAATCATTAGATTTAGTAATAGTTGGAGCAGAATGGGGAGAAGGTAAAAGAAGTGGTTGGTTAACTAGCTTTGTTGTTGCATGTAGAGATGAAGATGGCAAATTAGTAGAGATGGGAAAAGTAGGAACTGGAATTAAAGAGCTAGAAGAAGAAGGTGTTACATTTAATCAGCTTACTGAAATGTTAAAACCTAATATTAAATCAGAGAAAGGTAAAACTATTACTGTTAAACCAACTGTTGTAATAGAAGTACATTATGAAGAAATCCAAAAATCTACAAAATATTCATCAGGTTATGCATTAAGGTTTCCAAGATTTGTTAGATTAAGAGAAGATAGAGATATTAATGATATTTCTGATGTTAATTTAGTAAAAGATTTGTATACTGGACAAAGAGGAAGAGATTAGTTTTTAATTCTGGCCGTCAGGCTATTTTTGTTCTAAAAAGAAGATTTGGAAACATGTCTTTTGCCTTAATTAAAATAAGCATATACAAACAATCCAATACTAACAATTAAAAAGAATATACCAATAATTCTTATTGCATGAGTTCCTTCTTCTTCACGATGTTCAGCAAATAGTTCCATAAATTTAAAATGTAATTTAGTAACTAAAAAACTAACAAACTTTTGCTGCCAATATAATACTTTCTTAGGAAACAGAGTTAATAATAAACTTGCAGTAAGAAATATAATTGCTCTGATTGTAAAGAGTTTGTCCATATTAGGTTAAATAAATGTATTTGTATATAAAAGTTATTCTTATTATAAAAACATTTATATATAAATAAACATAAAACTAGAACATTATAATAAATAATAAAAAAGAGGTTAATATAATGGCAAAACATAAACATTCTATGTATTTAGTGGTATTAGCAACCCTAATTATCTTATTTGGTTTAGTTGTAGTGTTAGATGGCTGTAATACAATAGTTGGTGATAATCTAGCAGGAGAAGCTTACAAAGGAGTACAAAAAATTAATAACAATGTCAGATATCCAACAGCTATGAAGTTAATGGATGAAATGTCTACTATTGAATTAGAAATATGTGAAGCTTCTGAGATGAATAATTGTCAGAAATCTACATTAAAACAAAACATGGCAACCTTGTCAAGAAGTATTGTATTTTTCCCAGCATATTCACAATATTCAATTAATAAGTTATTAACACCTGAAACAACATTAAGTCAATTTCAATATCATTTTAATAAGGGTTGGTTATACCCAAAAATAGCAAGAGATAGCAACACTAAAGAAGAACTTCACGAAGCAATGGGAAATATTGATGGAATATATAGTGATACAAACATCGACATCCATAAACAAGCAAACATGATTATCATAGGGGATTTTATGTTAGCAAAAGGTATGGGTTTACCAAGAGATTCAATTAAATCAATGACTAAATTGATTGTAGATGATATATTAGAAGACATATTAGAAAAAGAAGGCTTTTCATTTGGAAGTTCAACAGGTGGTTTTGGAGGATTAGGATTATCAGGTAGTTCTGGCGGTGATATTGGTTGTTTCTTAGCAACAAAAAAAATGAATCAACAAACTGCAGATACTGGTGGTGATAATGCAGGGATGCCTTCTGAACAAGGTGGAAGTTTCAGTCCTGATGATAAACCAGATTTAACTTCAGGCCCTATATCTGATAGTATTTTAGACGCATGTTTAGGACAAGATGTTAGTAAATTTCTCAAAGTTGGAGGAGGATTTAGTGATGACAGCCCAATTGATGATTTTGAAGAATTTGATGGGCAGTTTAAAACTAAAGAAGAATACAATGAATTGTCTGATAAAGATAAAAAAGAACATACCTCTGTTTCTGTAACTTCATCTAATGAAGATGGTGAAGATACTACTGAAGATTATTATTTTAGAAGTGTTAAAAAAAAGCCAAAATTTAAAGAAGTAAGAGTTCCAGAAGAGGATGATAAATCAGCAGCGGATGAATCAGGATTTAGAAAATTAGGAGAAGATGATAAATCAGCAGTAAATCCAGATAAAAAGAAGAAAAAAAGTAGATTTAGAGAAGTAAGAGTTCCTCTTGGTGGTGGTCAGAATTTGAACATTAATTCAGACACATTAAATAGTTTATGTGGATTCTTAACTAGTAATTCACTAATGACTTGTATCTTTGGAGAAGAAAGTGGAAATTGTATAAATGAACAATTAAGTGACGAAAGCAATTTTGCTTCATCTCAAGATTCATATCAAGAAAATCCTCAATCCTTGTTTAATGCATGTGGTGGTGATTCAAGTGCGTTTTGGGACATGTCTAGTATGTTAGTTGAAACATATAAGATAGATCCATCTCCAATTGAATTAATTATGTTTAATAGCATGATTGAGATCCATGGACTTTTTTCAGTAGAAGCACAAGAAGCATTTGATAATCTGAATCTGGATGATTAATTTTTTTTTTATTAAACTTTAATCATATCAATCTTTTTTCTACAAAACATTTATATATAAACAAACATAAAATTAAAGTATTATAATAAAAAGGTGATAATATGGCAAAACAATCAAAATCAAAGATTTTGAAGCTTTGCCATTATAATAAATAATAAAAAAGAGGTTAATATAATGGCAAAACATAAACATTCTATGTATTTAGTAGTATTAGTAACTTTAATGATTTTATTTGGATTAGTTGTAATATTAGATGGTTGCAGTAAATTAGTTACTGATGGAGATTTAACAGGAGAAGTATTTTCTATTACAAGCGGCACAAATAATGATCACACATCTAATCCACCTACATTAAATATTCAAGGATGTAGTGATACAGATGCAACAAAAAGTTTACCTTTCGGAAAAAACATTAAAAGAAAAGGTACAGCTTGTTTTAAGGATAATTGTGGTACAGATACATGCATATCAAAAAGAAAATTAAGAGAGTTTCATTGTAGTAAAAAAACAGCAAGAATAGAATCTTTTGAAAAAGCATGTAATTGTTACAAAGATACATGTAAATAATCTTTTCTTTTTTCTTTAATTTTTCTATTAAACCATATATACACATTCTTATTATAGCAACATTTAAAAACCCATTATTACATCCATATATACTATGGCAAAAACAACTGTATTAAGAACTAATACTTGCGGAGAATTAGCTTTAAAAGATAATAATAAGAAAGTTACATTATGTGGCTGGGTACAGCATGTAAAGAATCTAGGTGGACTTATATTTTTCTACTTAAAAGATCGTTATGGTATAACTCAAGTAGTTTTTGATCCACAATATGATAAAGATGCACATAAATTAGCAGAATCATTGAAAAGAGAAGATGTCATTCAAGTATTTGGAAGAGTTAGACCAAGACCACAAGGTCAAGATAATATGGATATTACAACAGGAACTATTGAAGTAATAACAGACAAAGTTAATGTTTTAAACAAATCTGCTGTATTGCCAATTGATATTGAAGAAGAAACAACAACTAATGAAGATATGAGATTAAAATATCGTTATTTAGATTTAAGAAGACCATGTGTTCAAAAAAACATCATAACAAGACATAAACTTGTAAAAGCAAGTAGAGATTTCTTTGACAAACAAGGTTTTTTAGAAATAGAAACACCAATTTTAGCTAAATCTACTCCTGAAGGTGCAAGAGATTACTTAGTACCTAGTAGAGTTCATAAAGGAAAATTCTATGCTTTACCTCAGTCACCACAATTATTTAAACAATTATTAATGTTAAGTGGCTTTGATAGATATGTTCAAATTGCAAGATGTTTCAGAGATGAAGATTTAAGAGCAGATAGACAACCAGAATTTACTCAAATAGATGTAGAAATGAGTTTTGTTGAGGAAGAAGACATTTACTTAACAATGGAGGGGTTGATGAAACATGTTTTTAATGAAATTGGTGTAAAAGTAAAAACACCTTTTCCAAGAATTACATTCAAAGAAGCAATGGATAAATATGGAAGTGATAAACCAGATGTTAGATTTGGAATGCATTTAGTAAATATAAATGAGATTGCAGAAAAGTCTTCATTTAAAATATTCACTGAAACAGTTAAAAATGGTGGTACAATCAAATGCATTAATGCAAGAGGTTGTGCTAAATTTTCAAGAAAAGACATTGATGAGCTTGAAAAAGTTGCAAAAATATATGATGCTAAAGGTTTAGCTTGGATTAAAGTAGAAGCAAAAGAAGGAACTGAAGGAAATAATATTGAAGATAAAAAAATAGAAGGTATGTCTGCTAAATTTTTTGATGAAACATTAGCAAAAGCATTAGTTGAAAAAACAAATGCTAATGTTGGTGATTTATTATTAATAGTTGGAGATCATAAACATCATATTGCTGATGTTGCTCTTGGTCAGCTAAGATTACATTTAGCAAAGAAATTAGAAATGATTCCAGAAGATGAATGGAGTTTTATTTGGGTAGTTGATTTCCCAATGATGGAATATGATGAAGATGCAAAAAGACATATAGCAATGCATCATCCATTCACATCTCCAAAAGATGAAGATTTATCTATGTTAGAAACTGATCCAACAAAAGTAAGAGCAAAAGCTTATGATTTAGCATTAAACGGAGTTGAATTAGGTGGTGGAAGCATAAGAATCCATAGTAGAGAATTGCAAGAAAAAGTTTTCAAAGCAATTGGATTAAAAGATGATGAAATTGCAAGTAAATTTGGATTTTTGTTAGATGCATTCAAGTATGGAGCTCCTCCACATGGTGGAATTGCTTTTGGTTTAGACAGATTAGCTGCAATGGTATGTAAAGAAGAAAATATTAGAGAAGTAATTGCATTCCCAAAAACAAAACATGCTGAATCATTAATGGATTCTTCTCCAAGTGAAGTTGATACTGAACAATTGGATGAAGCAGGAATTAAACTGAAGTGATTTTATTTTATATTTGAAAAAACAACATGGCCGGGCGAGCTGAAAGCGAGTAGGGCTTTACGAAGTAAAGACCGTCCGTGCCATTGATGTTGTTTTCTAAATAATTTGATTCTATTAGAATAACAAAAATTCAATGGTTGTTGTTGGATTTATTATTAAGATATTAAAAAATTAAACTTCAGTAGAAACACGTCCTCCAGACCCAGTTTAAAAAAAATTAAAAAACAACAATTTAAATATAATTACCACTTACCACAAAAAATGACATCATTAATCATAGGAAATACACCATTAATTAAAGTTGAAGAAATCTATACAAAATTAGAATGTACTAATCCTTGTGGAAGTATTAAAGATAGAATTGCTAAATATATTATTGAAGAAAGTGAAAAAAAAGGAATTCTTAAATCTGGTATGACTATAGTTGAGGCAACTAGTGGAAACACTGGTATTGCTTTTAGTTATTTTGGCAAAGAAAAGGGCTATAAAGTTACAATTATAATGCCAGAGAATATGACTGAAGAGAGAAAAGAAATAATTAAAAAGTTAGGTGCTAATTTAATTGAATGTAGCTCAGAAGGAAGTTTTGCAGAAGCTGCTCAAATTAGAGATAATCTAGCTAATAATTCAAATTATTTTAATCCTGACCAATTTTCTAATCCATTAAATGTAGAATGTCATGAAAAAACAACTGGACAAGAAATATTAGCACAGATTATTAATTATACTGATAAACCAATTGATGCTTTTGTTGCTGGTGTTGGAACAGGTGGAACATTGATTGGGGTAGGAAAAGCTTTAAGAAAAATTAATCCAAATGTTCATATTGTAGCTGTTGAACCAACTGAATCAGCTGTAATGAGTGGTGGCAAACCAGGAGAACATGGAATTAGTGGAATTGGAGATGGGTTTATTCCAGCAATTGCAAGTAATGGTGAACATGGAATGAATGAAATGATTAATGAAGTTATTTGTGTTTCTACTGAAGAAGCCAAAGATGCAGCAAGACATTTGGAAGAGACACATGGTTTTTGTGTTGGGATTTCATCTGGTTCAAATTTTGTTGCTGCAAAAAAATTAAAAGAAAAATATGAAACTGTTGTTACTGTTTTTGCTGATGGCTATCCAAGATATAAATCAAGAGGATTAAAACAAAGCCAAAAAGGAAGATGTCCATATGAAAGAAGCAGAATAGATGTTCTATTAAGAAAAGATGTTCCTGATGAGTTTAAGAAGCTGATGAATGAATAAATTTCTTATTATTTTAAAAAACAACATGGCCGGGCGAGCTGAAAGCGAGTAGGACTTTAGTCCGTCCGTGCCATTGATGTTGTTTTTTAGTTAATTCTATTAGAAAGATGTTGTTTTTTAGTTAATTCTATTAGAAAATAAAAATCCAGTAGAAACATGTCCTCCGGACCTAGTAAAAAAAAGAAAAAAAGAATTATTCTAACTTATTATATAACCAAGCTAGTACAAATAATCCAATAAACGCATCTACAAAACCATATACTAATCCAATTACAGCCCCTAGATAACCTATACTATATCCAGGATATATGCTTGCTACTCCATTAAGGAAAGCTGCACCATAACCAGTCCAAACAGAAATTAAGGTTAGTATCAATAAACCAACTCCCCATAGAATTCCACCTGCTAATCCTAAACTTTTAGCATTTAATGTCATGTTTTCACCTCTTTTTTTTATATTTTTTATAAGCATCTAACAAATCATTAACATTTTTTTTGTTAAACCCTGTAAAATAGAAAAGGTTTGGACCTTTAATAAATACTATTGGCCAAATACTTATAGAATCTGTAATTAATATGTTTGGCCGAGGTATTTTTCCTTTTAAAAAATCCATTCTTTGCTTAATATTTTTCATTGCTAATTTCGCATCTGGACCTATAGAATATTTTAAAAATTCTTTTGCTTCAACAAAATTAAAAACCCTAATTTCATCAATTTCATTATAACCAATAAAAATATTTTTTATTTTTTTCTTTCCTATTTCAATATAATTCAAACTAATTTCAATACCTTCTTTTTTCAGAACATATGATGGGACATATTTTTTAGAAAAATTGAAGATTGGTTTAATTATTTTTGATAAAATATTTACAATAGGAACTCTTAAAATCACATAAGTACATATTGTTCCAAGGTACATATATGATTGATTTGTTAATACAATTTCTTTAAGAAGAACTGGAATTGTTATAAAATAAGATACAAAACAAAATGCTGCAAGAACTAAAACCATACCAAAGATTGTTCTTACTGCATTTATATATTGAAAAGAATATGCAAACATTGTCCATAAGTTTTTGCGATGAGATTTAAATTTAGATTCATCAATTTTCAGGGATTTTAAAAAGTACCATCTATTTCCTTCAAAAAACGCAATCAAGAATACAGGTATTATAAACCACAAAAAAAGAGATGTTGCACCTTCAGAAGGATTAAGTGACGCTACAAACAATAATTGAAGAAAAATAAGCCCAATCATAATAAGAGCCACTGTGGTTAAAACTGGATTTGCTTTAAATCTCACCATAATAAATATATATTTTTAAGAATTTAAAAAGTTTTGGTTTATAAGATATTATTAGATAGTAAAAAGCTTAGAATCCAAAGCTTTCTTGGAATTCTCTCATTTGCTTAAATTTCTGTAAGAATTTGTAACCATCATCTGTAATTATTAAGTATTTGTTTGTTTTTTCCTTTATTTCATCAACTAATGCTTTTTCCATTAATTCTTCTAAATAACTAGTCATTAGTTTATGAGAAAGATTAGCCTTATACATAAGGTGAGTAGGTTTGATCTTGCCACCTTTTCTTTGTATTGCAGCTAAGATATCATTAATTATGTCAATTCTTGATCTTCTTTGTGCCATATTTAAAGAGAGATAATGCAGTTCCATTTATTAATGTAATGTTTTTAAATAGAGTAAGTAAAAAAGAGTAGTTTTTCATGTGTAATCAGTGGTGAAAAAAGAGTAATGAGTTAAAGGTATTGAGTAATGGGCTGGTAATGAGTAGATTGGTTGTGAGATTTGGTTATGAGTGAATTAGTTTTAAGAAAACTGTAGCGAGACCCATAACTCTTTTCTGATAACCAACTCAAAACCCATTACTCAGAACTCATTACTTTATATATCATTTCCTTGTTTTCTTAAACAAAGCAACAACATTAATTAGCAATAATAAAAATCCAACTAATTGTAAAGATTCAGCAATTGCATACATATGTAGATTCATAAATACAAATATGAATGAAAGCTGACTTAAACCTAGGAACCAAAATGTGAACATTAAATATCTTAAAGATTTTCTCTTTTTCCTTCTTGCATCTTTGCATGTATTGTAATAATACCAGAATAATAATGCAAGGAATAATATAGCTGTTGCATGGTAAAAAAAGTAATTTCTTAAACTAAACCATGTTGCTAATAAGATCAGCCAAGTCATGATAATAAGCAATTTCCTATCTCTATGTTGATATAAAAGATAGAATAATCCCATTAAACCAGCTAAAAATAAGAATCTAGATCCAATAAAACCTATTGAAACAAACAAATCAGAACTTTCTAATGTGCTATACTTTAAAACTAGACCTGCAAATTTAGACATCTTTGAAACATCATAATAAACAGTAATATTTGTTAATAATTTAAAGAAAAATGATGCTGACAATGTTAAAAAACTTAATGTTAAGTATTTGTATTTCTTGTCTTTACAGAACTTAAAGATTTTATAACTAAACCCTGCAATTAAGAATGTAATAACTAGGGCAATAAGTGATGATATAACATCTACCCCATAAAACCATTTTGGACTAAAAACAAATGTTAACATAAGCATGAATATTTCTGTATGGTTTAAAAAGATTATGAAAGAAGGTATTGAGAGTTAGGAGGGTTTGGTGTTAGTAGGGTTTGGAAGTTTTTACCTTCATAACCTTTCATACTTCCTAACCTTCCAAATTCGCTAGATAAACTTTATAAATAATAACCATACATCTATACAAATAATGACTAAATTCCAACAAATACAAGAAGCAATGGATCAAGGCAGTGGTAAAGTAGCTGTTAGAGGCTGGATTTATAGAGAAAGAGGCAGTTCTAAGCTAAAATTTGTTGTATTAAGAGATTCTACTAACATAATCCAATGTGTAATTGATAAAAGTGTAGTAGGGGAAGATAAATTTCAAATCATAAAGAAAGCACAAATTGAAACATCTATGACTATTTTTGGAGAAATTAAAAAAGAAGAACGTGCTCCTAGTGGTTATGAAATCCATGTTAAAGATTTTGAAGTAATAGGAACTTGTGATACCTTCCCAATTGGAAGAGACCAATCTCCTGAATTCTTATTAGATAATAGACATCTATGGTTAAGAAGCAGAAGAATGACTGCTATTTTAAAGATTAGAAGTACTTATGTTCAAGCAAGGGAAGAGTTTTTCAAAACTAAAGGTTTTTGGAGATTTGATGCTCCTATTTTACAACCTAACCAATGTGAGGGTGGCTCAACTTTATTTGAAGTGAAATATTACAAAGCAAAAACATTTTTATCACAATCATGGCAATTATATGCAGAAGCTGGAGTCTTTGCTTTAGAAAAAATCTATAATATGGGTCCAACATTTAGAGCTGAGAAAAGTAAAACTTCCAGACATTTATCAGAATTTTGGATGGCTGAAGCAGAAGCAGCATGGTATGATTTACATGATATTACAGAGCTAGCAAAAGAAGAACTAAAGTTTTGCTTAAAGAAAGTTCTAGAAGAAAGAAAACCAGAATTAGAAATTTTAGAAAGAGATATTAAAAAGTTAGAAGTTGCTGCTAAGAAAAAGTGGCCAACTATTAAATATAGAGAAGCTCTTAAAGTTTTAAAAGACAAAGCTAACATGGATGTTCCTTTTGGTAAAGATTTAAGAACAATTGAAGAAGAAAAAATAATGGAACACTTTGATACTCCTGTTGTTGTTACTCATTATCCTAAAGAAGTTATGGCATTTTACAAGCCAAGAGATCCTGAAGTTTCTGATGAAGCATTATGTTTTGATATGTTAGCTCCTGAAGGTTATGGAGAAATAGTTGGTGGAAGCCAAAGAGACACTGATATTAAAGCAATTGAAAAATGTCTAAAAGATGAAGGCGAAGATCCTGCTAATTATAAATTCTATTTTGACCTTAGGAAATATGGTTCTGTTCCACATTCAGGTTATGGTGTAGGTGTTGAACGAGTAGTAGCTTGGATGTGTGGTATTGATAATATCAAAGATGCTATACCATTCCCAAGAACAATGATTAGATGGAGTCCTTAATTATTTTATTTCTTTAACATAGTATATTATAAGATACATTTATAAACATATAAACAAAAATATACTAAATGGATAAATCAATCAAATCTAACATTTGGAAATACTATTTATACAGAATGTTTGGTAGTGCTGTATTTACTTCTCCAATTTGGATTCTTTATTTAAGAGATAATGGTTTAAGTTTAACACAATCCATGCTTTTGCAAACTTTTTACATTATAATTATGCTTTTTGCAACTATACCAATGGGTGCATTAGCTGATATGTGGGGAAGAAAATACGTTTTAATAATTTCACAATTTCTAAATTCATTTGGTTATATTATTTTTTTCCTGAGTCATACTTTTACTGGTTTTTTAATTGGGGAATTTTTCATGGGAATAGCTACTGCAAGTTATTTTGGTGTGCAAGAAGCTTTTATTTATGACACATTAAAACAAATTAAAGAAATCAACCTATACAAAAAAGTCCAAGGCAACATATATGCAATAAATGATATGATGTTTGGTATTGTTGGAATGTTTGGAGCAGCAATAGCAGCTGCAATTTCAATGAGGTTTACTTTTGGTATATCTATTATTCCTGTAGTAATTGCTGGAATAATTTGTTTTTCATTTAAAGAACCAGAACATAAAAAACAGTTATATGAAAAAGGATATTTCCAACACATAAAAGAAACATTACAATTCACAGCACAACATAAAGAAATTAAATTTATTATTGGATTATCTGCTTTACTTGGTGGATTTATGTTTATTACATTTTTTATGTTTCAAGTATATTTTAAAGAAATGGGTGTTAGTATACAACATATAGGTATTTTATATGCAGTAATGTTTGCATTTAGTGCAATAGGAGGAAAAATTTGCCATTATGTTGAGGACAAACTAAAAGAAAAGTATACAGCAATATTTGTTGTTGGAGTTCCTGCAGTTCTTTTTTTAATCTCGGCATTAACAAAAACATGGATAGGAATCCCTATTGTAATCTTAACTTGGCTAACATCAGGTAGCTTAAAAAATGTTTTTACTGCAGATTTCATTAATAAACATGCATCTTCTCATCATAGAGCAACAGTTATGTCTATAAGTATTATAATTGGCAATATATTCTTTGCAATCATATCTCCAATATTTGGTTTTATCGCAGACCATAGCAATGTAAGAAATGTGTTTCTAGTAATGAGTATTGTATTGTTTATGTATTTGGGATATTTGGTTTGGTATTTTAGAAAAAGATAATTATCCAAAGAAACTATTAATCAATACACCAACATAATGTGTAATAATAATAACCACCACACCAACAAATAAATGTTCTAGAACAACTTTTAATTTAGATATTTCTTTGCCTTTACTTATGACATAGCTATAAACACTTAATGCTAACAAACCCCATATAATACCAACAATAACTGCAGTTTGCAAACTAAAAAGTAAAATAGGAACTACAAATGTTAATGCAAATAATAATTTAGCAATAAAAGTTGTTATAGTAGATTGCCATATTTCCTTTTCTGTATGAACACCCTCTGCTTCTTCTGAAACATGGATACCAAAGGCATCAGACATTGAATCAGCAATTGCTATTGTTAAAATACCACCTAAAACAGCTAATTTAGAATGTGTTCCACTACTTAGTCCAACCATTAATCCAAGTGTTGTAATTATTCCAGATGTTAGACCAAAACTTAGTCCAACTTTGATTGAATGGTTCATATGTGTTTTATTTTTTCTTTTATTTATATATTTTTATGAAAACACCACCACTACTGGCAGGCAGACTGACACTCCGAAGGAGCCAACCCTCGTCAGCCTGCGCCAGTGGTGGTGTTTTCTAAAAAATAACAACAATGGCCAGATGAGCCGAAGGCGAATAGGACTTTAGTCCGTCTGTGCCACTGTTGTTGTTATTTTTTTATTATTAAAATAAATTTATTCAAAGAAAGAGTTAATTAAAAAGAAAAAATCTACTCATAATGCAAAGTAAAGTTGAAGCAAGTTCAACATACTTTCCACTACTCGCTTCACTCGTAGTGCAATGCATCAACAGCTTGCATCTTAATTGCCTTTATAGCTGGTAACAAACCTGCAATACTTCCCACAATATATGCAAATCCAACACCAAACAATACTAACCATGGACTTACTTGAACATTCAAATAAACAAATCCTGATGCTTTTGCAAATAACTCAACACCAAAAGCAATAGCTAATCCAAAGATTACTCCAATTATACCACCAACAGCACCCATCAACCCCGATTCAATTAAAAATAGAGCTAAAATATATCTTCTTCTTGCACCAATTGCTTTCATCAACCCTATTTCTCTTGTCCTTTCTAAAACAGAAGTATACATTGTATTTGTAATACCAATCCCACCAACTAATAAAGAAATTCCTGCAATACCAACTAACACAAATTGAATTATTGCTAAGATTGAACCAAACACTTCTATTAATTGTTCAGATGTTTGTACTGAAAAGTTTTCTTCTCCTTCTTTTAAGTCTCTATCTCTTCTCATCTTTGTATTAACTTTATCAGCAACTAATTGAGGAGAAAAACCTTCCTTAACTTTAACAAATAACATATCTAGTTTATCAGGTTCATTAAATATTTCACGAGCAACATCCATTGGAATGTAAACATTACTATCATCTTGATTATTTCCAATACAAGTCATAAATCCAACAACCCTAAAATTCTTTTCAAGAATTTCAACATTTTCCTTTAGAGAAATCCCTTTTTCAAATACACCATCATCTTTTGCATACAAACAACCAACTAGTGCTTTATACTTATCAGTTTTAGACAACTCTCTCCCTTCTAAAATTTCCCAACTTTGCATACTTTTAACAACTTCTATTTCTTCCCCTGTTGTATAAACACCCATAATAAAAACAGTTTGTTGTTCTGTTTTATATTTTACTGGAATAGCTTTATACAAAAATCCACTGGTTATATCCACACCTATAATACCATTAACTAAATCCCTATCATCTTCTGCTAAAATAACTTGGCCTACACTTGCATCTAATCCTAAGCTTTGCCCAGGAGTAATCATTATTTTGTCCCTACCCATACTCTCAAATTGTTCATCAATTGAATTTTTTAATCCTTGACCAAGAGATAATAAGGCAATAATTGCTGCTATACCTATGAATACACCTAACATTGTTAACCATGATCTTAATTTTCTATTCTTCAAATTCTTTAAACCAAGTTTAAAAAATTCCCATATCATTTTCTCCATCATTTTTTTTTAAGTTTTAAGTATGAAGTTCTAAGTTTGAAGTAGGTTATAAGTTAGTAGTGATTCGGTCTTCGTAGTTTGTTTTTCGTAACAAAAACCGAACAACGAAAAACTAATAACTATCTACTACTTACCCACTTCATACTTCTTACCCCTTACTTTTATCCATATCCCCTTAATGCATCAACTGGTTGTAATTTAGAAGCTTGTTTTGCTGGCATAAATCCAGACAATGCTCCAATAATAAATGAAAATAATAATGCACCAACTACTAAAGGTATTGAAATATATGCTTTTAATATATCAACACCAGCTAAACTTGCAGCTATCTCA
>JABHXF010000034.1 GCA_018657385.1 Candidatus Woesearchaeota archaeon
TAAAAGAAACTTTACAAAAAGTTTTAGAATTAGAAGTAGACTTTGCACAATTTGCAGTATGTAGTCCATTCCCTGGAACAAGATTTAGAGAAGCAGCAATTGCTAATGGATGGATTGTTGAAGAAGATGTTGGCAAAGCAGATCCCAGTAAAAAATCAATTATTCAATACCCACATTTATCAAATGAATATTTAACAAAGTGGGTTAAACATTCCTATAGAAAATTTTATTTCAGACCAAAAATAATTGCAAAAAGAGTTAGAAGCATAAAAAGACCAGGAGACACAATAGTGTATCTTAAAGGTTTGTGGCAATTAACAAAGTAAATGTCTATGATAAATGATTTCAAAAGCAAACAAGATAAAAGATTATAAAGAATAAAAGTGATGAATAAATGATAGAAACTGCATTATATACAATACTATTCTTAAGTTTAATACTCATAGGTTGGACTTTTATTGGTTTTCCTGCTTTTTTAATCTTTTTTTCATCATTTCTTAAAAAACATCATTTTCTAAACCAAGCTTTTTTTCCTAAAGTCACATTAATGATTATGACTTATAATGAAGAGAAAGCAATTGCTAAAAAACTACAGAATAGTCTTGATATAGATTACCCACATGATAAACTAGAAATATTTGTTGTTGATAGTGCATCTACAGATAAAACACAAGAGATTACTAGAAAAGTAATTAAAGAATTCTATAAAAATAATCCTAAAGACAAAAGAATAGTTAAATTAATTGCTCAGGAAAAAAGAGAAGGCAAAGCTTCTGGAATTAATTATGGAAAAGAAAAAGCTAGTGGTGAAATAATTATGATTACAGATGGAAATGCAATGATGAGCAAAAATGTAATCAAAAACATAGTAAGACACTTTGATGATCCTAAAGTTGGTGGTGTTTGTGGAAGATTTGAAGCAAGAGATTTACATGATACATCCACAGGAGAAGGAGGAAGTATTTATTGGAAAATTGAAAGAATGTTAAGAACAGGAGAAAGTAATTTAGATAGCTGTATTCATATGAGTGGAGAAATAACAGCTTTCAGAGCCAATATTGTTAATAAATTAGATACAACTCAACTTTCTGAAGACTTTGATATGGCGGTTTCTATAAGAAGAAAAGGATTTAGAATAATTTATGAACCATATGCAATTGCTTATGAGCCAGCTCCAACAAATGTTGATGATCTAAAAACGCAGAAAAAAAGAATTGTTATTGGAACATTACAAGTATTGTTTAAACATAAAGATATGTTGTTTAATCCAAAATATGGCTGGTATGGAGTAATGATTTTAACAACCCATAAATTATTTCAATTGTTAACCCCATTTGCATTAGCAGTGGTATTAGGCAGCTCTGCTGCATTATTCTTTTTAGATTATAACTTGTGGATACATGGATTGATTATTGCTGAGATCACTTGTGTTGTTTTAACATTGTTATCATTAATATTAACACTTTTTAATCTATTTAAACATAATAAATTATTGAATTTTGTTAAATATTTTATGGCAAGTAATTGGATTGTTGTTTTAGGATGGATTGATTTCTTATGTGGAAAGAAAATTGTTACCTGGAAAAAGATTGAAAGTAGTAGAGATATTTAGTTGAAAAAGATGATAAGTTCTGAGTTTTAAGTGGGTTATCAGTAAGTAGTTATGAGTATCATTACATTTTTCTCAAAACTAATTAACCCATAACCAAATCTCACAACTAATCAACTCAGAACCAACCACTTACTCATTACACAAAACACATCACATATTTACTATAACTTATTACAAATTATTCAAAATTCATCACAACTTGGTTATGAATTTAACATAGTTCTAGAATATAATACAATTAAAGTTCATAATATTTATAAATTGAGATTAAGAGCTTTTATCTATAGATTATAATTAAATTATACATATAATATAAAAATAATAGAAACTAATGAAAGAATAGAAACGAGGTGTTAAAATGGTTATTACTTTAGGAATTAACGATGGTCATAATGCTGGTGCTGCTTTAATTAAAGATGGTCAAGTTTTAGCAGCAATACAAGAAGAAAGATTAAGAAACATTAAAAATTATTCTGGTGTGCCATCTAGAGCAATTAGAGCAGTATATAGAATAGCAAAAATTAATCCTCAAGAGACAGATCTTATTTCTATGGTTAGCTTAAATCGAACTTATTCACCATTAAAAGAGTTCCCATTCCATGTTAAATTATTCTATAGAATGGCACCATACTTAGATGGGCATGCATTTTCTAAATGGTATGTTAAAATCCTTCATAAATTTAGAAAAATGGATGGAATCTATAAAGTAATAAGAAGTATGGGCTTGCAAAATAAAGAATTAACTTTTGTAGAACATCAACAATGTCATGCAGCTTGTGCTCATTATTCTAAACCAATTTCTAAAAACAAAGGTGGAAAACCAAACCTAGTATTAACAAGTGATGGAGCAGGAGATGGTCTAAGTGCAACTGTAAGTATTGGTTACAAAGATAGAATAAAAAGAATTGCAGCAACAACTTTCTATAATAGCTTAGGAAACGTATTATACAGTGAGATGACTGGTTATATGGGATTAAAAAGATGGGAGCATGAATACAAAGTTATGGGTATGGCAGCTTATGGTAAAGCAGAATATAGTATTGATGAAGTTAAGAAAATAATTAGAATCAATCCAAAAAGACCATTAGAATTCCAAAATAGAATGAGGGCAATTGGCCCATATATAGGTAAAAAATTAAAACATAGATTACACGAACATAGATTTGATAATTTAAGCGCTGCTACTCAATTACATTTTGAAAGAGTAGTTAAACAATGGGTAAAAAATGCAATTAAAAAAACAGGATTACACAATGTTGTTTGTGCTGGAGGAATGTTTCTTAATGTTAAAGCAAATAAAATATTAAGAGAAATGGATGAAGTTGATAGTATCTTCTTTTATCCTGCAGCTGATGATGGAGGAACACCTGTTGGAGCAGCATTAGAAGCATATTACAAATATTGTAGGAAAAGAGGTATAACCCCAAAACACCATGAAATTAAAGATGTGTATTATGGTTGTGAATTTGAAAATGATTATATTAAAGCTGTACTTAAACAAAAAGGTTGGCTTAAAAAAGCACAATTTATTGATAAAATTGACCAAGAAGTAGGAGAATTAGTAGCAAAAAATAATATTGTTGCTAGACATAGTGGAAGAACAGAATGGGGACCAAGAGCTCTTGGAAATAGAAGTATTCTTGCTAACCCAAGTGATCTTAAAGTTATAAGAGATATTAACTTTGCAATCAAAAAAAGAGATTTTTGGATGCCATTTGCAGTTAGTTTAACTGAAAAAAGAATGAAAGATTATTTAATTAATCCATGTCCTTCAAGATACATGATTGATAGCTTTGATACAACTGATAAAAGAGATGACATTGTAGCAGGAACACATCCATTAGATGGAACTGCAAGACCAAATACAGTCCAAGAATGGAATAAGGGTTATCTAGATGTAATAAATGAATTTGAAAGACATACTGGAATTGCTGGTATGCTTAATACAAGCTTTAATCTGCATGGTTATCCTTTAGTTGATTCTCCTGAAGTAGCATTATTTACATTAGAAAATAGTGGGCTAAAATATCTGGCAATGGGGAACTGGTTAATAAAAAAGTAGAGTGAGATTTTATTGTAATAAAAAATAGTTTATTGTGATAAAAAACTAAAAAAACATCAATTAAAATAGAATGAAAATAATACGTACAATTGAAAGTTTTTATCCTAAAGTTCACGGGCCAGCTAACCAAGCATTTAAAATTAGTTCTGAACTAGAAAAGAAAGAGATTAGTTGTCCAGTTTATACTACTTTCTTTGATGTTAAAAAAGTTTCAAGAAAAGAAATAATCGATAATGTTAAAGTTAGAAGATTTAAAGACAAAATAAGATTATTCAAATATATCTATTCTCCTGATATGAAAAAAAGATTATTGAAAGAAAAATTTGATGTCATACACAGCCATTGTTATAGAAGTTATCAAAGTGATCTTGGTTATGAAGTTGCAAAAGTGAAGAAGAAACCATTTGTTTTAAGTACTCATGGAACATTACTTAGCTACAAATATTTTGTAAAGTTCCCATGGAATCTTGTGTTTGAGTTTTATGATTCAATAACACAAAAAAGAACAGCTAAAAAAGCTGATGCCATTATTGTTAATAGTAGCCAAGAATACAAAGAAGCACTAAAATTTGGAATTAAAAAAAGTAAAATTCATTTAATACCTGTTGGAATTGATTATAATGATTATAAAGTGAAAAGAAGCTTTAAAGACAAAAAAGTATTAGATCTACTTTATGTTGGAAGAATTACAAGAAATAGGCCATTAATGCCAACATTAAAAGCAATTAAAAAAATAAATGAAACACTATTAGAAAACAAAATCAAATTAATCATCATTGGTTCAGAAGTAAGAAGTAGTTTTTCAGCAAAGAAAGGTTACCTTAATGAATTAAAAAGATTTGTAAAAATAAACAAATTAAAAGATTATGTTGAATTTATTTCTGAATTAGATAGAAAAGAATTAAAGAAGTATTATAAAAATTCAGATGCATTTATTTATCCAAGTGTGTATGAAAATTTTGGTCAACCTATTTTAGAAGCAGCTGCATCAGGTCTACCTGTAATATGCTCCAAAGTAGGTATTGCTTCTGATTTATTTTTAGAAAATAAGCAGAAATTATTCATATCAAATGATCCTAGACAAATTGCATCGCAGATATTAAATGTGATTAATCCTGATTTAAGAAAACAAGTTAGTAAAGCAAATGTTAAAGTTGTTAGAGAAAAATTTACGTGGGATAAAATAATTGAAAAATATGTAAAATTGTATAAAACATTAAGTTAGTAGAAATTCGTATATGTAATGATTTGAAAAGAAAAAACTAATCTAAGAAATCTGTGCCTGTCCTATCAGTTATTTCTCCACGAAGATTTTTCTGTATGTATTTTTTTGCTTCATCTTTTTTGTAATTACCTAATAACCATGCTAATTTAACATATGCTGTTTCTGTAATCATATCTCCACCGTAAATAATACCAATATCCTTTAGTCTTCTGCAATTTGTATAAACATCCTCATGAACCCTACCAAATACACATTGTGATGTAAGTACAATTATGCCACCTTTCTTAATAAATCCCTTTAATGCCTCATAATTTGGTAAGTTTTCTTTGATATTTGTTGGTGCTTGACCAAGACCTGTTGTTTCTAACACAAGACCTTTGTAATTATTTTTTGTAAAGACATCAATTATTTCTCTGCTCATATTAGGATATGTTTTTAGTATTCCTACTTTTCCCTCAAACTTATCTTTGAGCAAGAAGTTATGATTTTTATCTTTTTTATTATATTTTTTAGTCAATAATTTTATTTTTTTAGTATTATAATCAATAGTTGCAATTGGACCAGTATTAATAGATTTAAATGCATCTCTTCTTGTTGTATGCATTTTTCTTGTTTTTGTTGCAGGTAATATTACACAATTATTATCATCAGTATTTTCATGCATACAAATAGCAACACCTGCAAAATCAGTTTTGGAAATAAACTCTGCTGCACAAATTAAATTCATTGCGCCATCACTACTACCCCTATCAGTACTTCTTTGTGATCCTACAAAAATAACAGGAACAGGTAATTTTTCAAATGCAAAAGATATTGCTGCTGCAGTTACTGCTAGAGTATCTGTACCATGACCAATTATTATACCATCAACTTTGTTTTTAATTTGTTCTGCAACTGCTTTTGCAATTTGTTTATAATGTGTAAACCTAATATCTTCTGACATCATATTACTAATAAGATTAGCTTCAACATTAGCAATCTCTTTTAATTCTGGAAACATTTCAATTAAATCTTCAGATGAGAAAGATGCAACAACACCACCTGAACTATAATCAACTTTAGAAGCAATTGTTCCACCTGTATGTAAAACAGCAATTGTTGGTTTATTTTTATCTTTTATAAGAAGTATATTTTTAGAAGATTTAATTTTTGCTTTTTTTAGAACTTTTATTGAGGTTATTGAAGATTTGTTTATACCCATATTATAACCACTATCTAACTTAATAGTTATATTATCTGTTTCTTCATTAGGCATTAACATACCTTCATGAGTCTTATTCTTTGTAATAACCTTAATTTTATCTCCTGGCTTTGCTGCTAGGCTTTTATTTGTCATTTTATCATACATTGAGATATTTAGTTATATAAAGGTTTTGGTTAACATTTACCTAAATACACGCCATATTTTGCAGAAGTAATAGTAATTCTAGCTCTACCTTTTCCTCTATTACAATTAGGAACAAGTATAGATCTATCTTTAGCTATTGCAACTTTGTCTCTCGAAAATCTACCAGAAGAAACAATTTGTGCTTGAACAACATCATCTTTCTTAAAAGGTCTTGATAATTCCTCACTCTTGCCAATATCACCTGTCTGAATTAATTCATAGCCTATACTTTTTTCCCAGGTTTTTAATTTACTAGTAAAATCATCCCAATTTTGTTCTTTAATTGGGTTTCTACCAAATTTGTTAGTACAAAATTTTTGAATTGAGATTCTTAGTTTTTGTTTTTTACAAAATTTCACTAATTCTTCAATATCCTTATCATTCACACCAAAAATATAAACAGGAGTAATTATAGTTTCAATTTTCTTTTTTGTTGCATATGAAACCATATCTAAAACATGTTTTGAATCATATGATTTAGTGCCCATTAATTTACTTGATTTTTTATCATCAATGGTAGAAATAGAAATGCTTAATTTAACTTTATTATTGCTTTTCTTATTTATTTCAGATAACTCATTAATGATTTGTTTATTCAATAAAGTTCCAGAAGTAATAATGTGAACATCTTTAACTGCTGAAAGATTAGTAATATCTCTTATAAGATCTAAAATTCTAGAATATAAAAATGGTTCACCATGTGGATTAATCCAAACACTGAATTTGGTTTTAGAATTATGCTCGCTTTTGAATTCTAATAGTTCTGATAACTCATCAACTAGATATTCTTCCTCAACAACAAAATCAACTTGTTTTTTTGTTTCTATGCCCTCACCAACACTACAAAAACTACAATTAAGATTACATGATGTTAATGGTTTAATTTCAATCATGTCTGTACCCTTATCAACAATGCCAATAAACTGTAGACCAAATAAAGGTATTTCAGAATTTTCATGAAGATATACTGTTTTGTTACCAGTTATTTTTGATTTTAATTCATTCATAAATCTTTGAATGAGAAACATAAACTTTTTTTCTGCTTTTTCCTGGTTAATTGTAAAAATAATTTCATGATTATCTTTTGGATTTAGCTTAAAATATTTGTCTATCCTTTTTACTTCATTAAGAGGGATTTTAAAGTGGAATGAACCATAGAAAGATACAACTAATAACTCATTTTCTTCATCTAATCCAAATTCAAGTGATTTAAATAACATAAAAAAGAAAAAAGAGATAAGAGTTTAAAAATTTTGTCTTAACAAAAGCATTAACCAAAGTAATTTGGCTTTTCCTTTTCAAATTCTCTACCTTTAGCACTACTAAACATCTTTTGCAGATCACCATATGCTTTCTTGATTTCTGGAGTTACTGATGGTTGTACCTTTTCCATTGCTTTCTCAAAGTATTTCTTAGTAACTTGCTTTGCTTTAATATCATCTCTTAATGCTAATATTGCTGCTTCCCTACAAATAGATTCAATATCAGCACCTGCATAGTCTTCAGTTTCTTTTGCAAGTTGTTTAATATCAACACCTTTCAAAGGCATACCATCAGTATGGATTTTAAATATTAATTCCCTTGACTTAATATCAGGAACAGGTGTTTGAATAATTCGATCAAATCTACCTGGTCTTAACAAGCCTGTATCTATAATATCTGGTCTATTAGTAGCAGCTATAACAACAACATCATGTAATTCTTCCAATCCGTCAAGCTCTGTCAATAATTGATTTACAACTCTTTCTGTTACATTATTATCCCCACCTAAACCACGTCTCGGAGCAATACTATCAATCTCATCAAAGAAGATAATTGTTGGAGATGTTTGTCTAGCTTTTTTAAAGATCTTTCTAACAGCTTTTTCACTTTCACCAACCCATTTACTTAACATCTCAGGACCTTTTACAAGAATGAAATTTGCTTGTGATTCATTAGCAACTGCTTTTGCCAACATTGTCTTACCAGTTCCAGGTGCACCATATAACAATATCCCACGAGGAGGTCTTACACCCAATCTCTTAAAAGATTCCGGATATTTTAATGGCCATTCAACTGCTTCTTTTAATTCCTGTTTAACATTATCTAAACCACCAACATCATTCCATTTAACATTAGGAATTTCTACTAAAACTTCTCTCATTGCACTTGGTCTTACAACTTTAAGTGCTTCTTTGAAATCATCCCTTGTAATTTTTAGTTTCTCTAAAACTTCCTTAGGTATGGCTTCACCTTCATCTAATGCTTTTATGTCTGGAAGAATTCTCCTTAAAACATTCATAGCTGCTTCTTTTGCTAATGATGATAAATCTGCACCTACAAATCCATGTGTAATGTTTGCTAAATCCTTAAGATTAACATCTTTAGTTAACGGCATGTTTCTTGTATGAATTTTTAAAATATTTAATCTTGATACCTTACTAGGAACACCAATTTCTACTTCCCTATCAAATCTTCCAGGTCTTCTTAATGCTTCATCAAGATCATCAGGTCTATTTGTTGCTGCAATAACAACAACTCTGCCTCTTGATTGTAGACCATCCATATTTGCTAAAAGCTGTGCAACTACACGACGTTCAACTTCTCCCTGAACTTCTTCCCTTTTAGGAGCAATTGCATCGATTTCATCAAAAAAGATAATAGATGGAGCATTTTTTTCAGCATCTTCAAACTTCTTTCTTAAGTTTTGTTCAGACTGTCCATAAAATTTACTCATAATTTCTGGACCATTGATTAAAATAAAATGACTATCTGTTTCATTAGCTACTGCTTTTGCTAGCAAAGTTTTTCCAGTACCTGGAGGACCATGTAATAATACACCTTTTGGTGGTTCAACACCAAGTCTTTCAAATACCTCAGGAAATTTCAATGGCAATTCTACCATTTCCCTAATTTTTTTGATTTCCTCATCTAGTCCACCAATATCTTCATATGTTACTTCTAAAACTTTTTCCTCTTTTAATTCAACAGCTTCTGGATTAAAAACAACTTCTGTATGTTCTGTAATAATAACAGCACATTTTGGATCTGCTGAAGCAACTATAAATTTTAAATCACTAAAACCAAATCCTGGACTGCTTTCATCTAACATAGAAAAAATATCATTAAAAAATGGACTATCACTCATAGTTGTTCTTCTTCTTCTGGTTCCACCTAAACTAACTATATCGCCTTTAGTAACCGCCCTTCCTAATAATCCTTGTTTAAATATATTTGGAGATGCTCTAACTACAACTCCTTTCTGTGCTGGTGCAATTGTAACTTTTTTTGCTTCTTTAACTTCTGCTTTGTTAACCTCAACAGTTTCACCAATACCAGTTTTTGCATTTCTTCTAATAATACCATCCATCCTAATAATGTTTAAACCAATATCACCTGGGTAAGCCCTGTCAACAATACCTACTGTTTCACGCTCACCTTTGATTAAAACAATATCTCCTGGCCTAACACCAATTTGATGCATAAAACTAGAATCAACTCTAACAATACCTTTACTTACATCATCTTGAATTGCCTCAGCAACTTTTAGTTTAATGGATTTTCCAGTCACTTTAATTACCTCTTATTTGTTATTTAAATTATTTATTTAAACCAAACTATTCACTATATTTAATTATGGAAAGTTATAATAATTAAAATTATGTTTTGAATTTGTAATAAATGAAAAATAAAAAATTATTTTGTTTCGACTTTAACTTTTGGTAATGGAATTGGAGATGGTAAGTTAATATCTCTTGCTAAAATTAATGCTTGAATATTACACCGATCTAGAATTACATTTAATGTTTCAGTCATTACATCTTTATGAACTTTCTTTTGATCTTTCCACATTTCAAAAATTTCTTTAATTCTTGATTTACTATCAATATAGATTAAATCACCAACTAATTCAATAGTTCCAACTTCAGGTTCATAAGTAGAATTAAACTTGAAGATTACCTTTAAGCTTTCTTGTTCATCTTGACCAATTGAAAAGCTAGACTCTTCTACACCTTGAATTGATACATTATTTGAAACACTAATTTTACCTTTAGATGGTTTATTTCGTTCTACATTAAGTTTTTTAAAATTAAATCCGACAACAGTCATTTATATCACCTTTTGTTAGGAGCTAAGATTTGTGGGCTTTGTCCTTAAAGCTTGTTTTTATTGCTCTTAAGTACATATTACTTATACCTAGTCCTTTTTACTTTAGATTCTGGAATAAACAAATATTTATAAAGGTTTTGGAACATATATTTATATCTAATAGTATAATAACAATAATATAACTATTGTAATAACTATAATTGCTTAGTATAATGAATTTAGTAAAGTAAGTTAATGAGTTTAATATGGTAAATTTAATATAATAAGTATAACATAATGAATGTAATATAATGATTAGAAACATTAAAGCTGGTATTAAATCAAAAATAGATAAATGGAATTTACTTAAACCTATTCAAAAAAGGTTTTGGAAGTGTTTTATTCTTATCAAAATAGTAGTTATAATTGTTGTAATAGGATTAGGTATATTATTTGCAATTAAATTTAAACAAAATATAGGGTAGATTAAGTTTTGTAACCACTTTGATTAATGAATTAGATGATTAAAAAATAATATTCAAAAAATTAACTTTTCTTAAATGAACTATTATGTTTTCCTAAAATAAACCAAACAAAATAAGGTAGAATAAAACATAACCCAAAATAAAATACAACAGGATCAGGATTATAATTAAAAGTAATTGATTTTTTGATTATTTCAACTATTACATAAATAAATATAACATCTAATAAAGTTAATAAAGGAATTGTTAATAATGCAATTATATGATGTTGATGTTCTAAGTGTTCAATTTCTAAAATTAACCAATTGAAAACCATACCACAACCAAGCCCTGCAATTATTACAACAATATAAATCCATGGTGTTGGGATTAATAACATCAAAGGTATTGTAAAAATAATAACAAGAAAATTTAATATTATTAAACCAAACATTAGATACCAAAACCCAGTAAAATGAAGTTTCTTTTTAATATGTGTATGATGTTCTTTGGGTTGATTAACTACATTAGAAGCATGCTTAATTTCATCCCATGTCCAACCCTTATTGAATAATCTCTTTTTTCTGTCTACATCCATTTTAAACCAACGACATAAATTACTTTGTTGAAGTTATTATATTTATAAAAATAATTCAAACAAATTATAGAGATACTTCAAACAAATTTAGTAAATTAATACAAGTGTGTAGTATCAATATCCTTAGAATCTAATGGAATATTACCTTTATATGTTTTTCCTAAAATGTCAGCTGCAATTTTTTTAAACTCTAAACTGCCATCTCTATCTGGAAAAGCAAAAACAAATGGATTTTTATAATATAATGATGTTAAAAAATGTTTATCCTCTGGAATTGCACCTAATATCTTTGTTTCTAAAAATTGTTTAATATTGTCTAGGCTCATCTCATAATCTTGATCTGTTTTTTTATTAATAACAACACCATATAATTTTCTTTTGATATCTTTAATCATGTGTAATGTTTTTAATGTATCAGTTACTGCAATTAAATCAGGAGTTGTTATAATAATTACTGCATCAACTGCCAACATGATTTTAATAACTTCATCACCTAAACCAGGAGGGCAATCAACAATAACATGATCAGGACCTTTTAGATTGTAAAATAAAGATTGTAAATTTTCATATTCCATATTTTTAATATCTTCATAAGAAATACTCCCAGGAATTACTTCTAAACCAGACGAATGTGTATGAATTGCTTCAGTAATTGGATAACAACTATTCATTGCTCCTTGTAAATTTTTAACTGCTGGTGGAACACCTAAGCTGGTCCCAACATTTGCACTTGTAAAGTCACAATCAACTAACAAGGTATTAGCACCAAAATGATTAAGTGCTAAAGCTAAATTAATAGAAGATGTTGTTTTACCCACTCCACCCTTTGCTGATATCACAGCTATGAATTCAGTCATTTTTTGTCACAATATTTAATTGTTTAACTAATTTGAATATATTATTTGAATAATATAAAGTTATGTTGTATTTACCACTACACATCTTTTTTATTTCACATATTAGAATATTTTACTTTTTTGTTAAAAGTTCTAAAATTTTATTAGCTTTCCTATAATATTCAGTTACAACATCAATACTTACTTCAACATTTCCTTCATCTTCAGTATGTGCAATTAGTGCAACATGTCTCCTAAATTCATTAATTCTGTCATATTCAGCTCTGTTAATCTTTCTTAGAAGCAGATAAAAATCAATTAATTCATCATATTTGCCAGGATCTAGTTCTTTTAATATTTTACATTTCTTAATAGGAGCAGGAGGCATTTCTGTGATTCTCTTAGTTTCTAATGCATCATGAAGAGCACCATTAATAATACAATCAAATGAATTAATTAGCCTTGTAAGAATATTCTTTAGAACATCTACTGTTCTAGTGTATTTTAAACTTACGAAAATCAAGTGATCTACTCTTTTAAGCTCTTCACTTGATTCACCTAAATAATCTCCTTCTTCATATTCTATCATTATAATCCCCAACAATCTATGTAATCATACTTTCAGCATCTCTTATAAAAACCTTTGTTTTTTCTATGTATAATTTAAGCGAATCCTTACTCAAAACCTTTATTTTATAATCTGAAGAGCAGATTACATAGCTGCCTTTCCTTGCAAAGCTTACTGGTCCTTCTTTTTGCTCTTTTAAGGTTGAGTGCACATCCTGTATAAGTTCTATATAACTAGTATTTAAATTATACCTTCTAAACGCTCTCATCTTGAATATGTTAAACATTTCACTAAAAGATTCCTGAAAAGGTGGAATCTTCTTGTAATATAATTCATAATACAATATAGCTGATATTGTATTGTTTAAAGCGCTAAAAAGCTTTTTAAGTACTAATAAAAGCAATTTAGGATCATTTACTACATTATGAGTGATATTTAACATATGGTCTGCTATCTGCAAACTCTTTTTTGCATTATCCAGCTTATCTAAATAATCAACCATACATTATAGTATATATGTCAGCAGACTATTTAAAGTTTTTGCTATTTTCTATATTAGAGTGGTAAAAGAAGATTTTGGTGGGATATTATTAAAAATAACAACAATGGTCAGTCTAAGTTTTAAATCCAACAATATGGCTGGATGAGCCGAAGGCGAATAGGATATTTGCTTGCAAATGTCCGTCCGTGCCTGTGTTGTTGTTGGATTTGTTATTAAGATATTAAAAAGAGAGAAGAATCAGAACAAAAAAGAGCCTGCCGGCCTGTTAAAAATTAAAAAAAATAAGAAAAAAAGAAAAAACTAATTGCATGCATAGTTGTTTGGGTTGTAACAAATCGCTCCCTCTGGACATGTTAGTTCATAAACAGTTGGATAACCAGAACTCCATTTAGTACCCCATGAATATTCAGTACATGAATGTTGTTTATACTTAGGATTCCCATTATACACATTAGAACAAATATATATTATATCACCCTCTTCACAATCATCATGACAATTACCATTATCAACAGAACAAATTTTAGGCATACCTGTTGGGGAAGACATTTTTGAACACTCAACAATACTATTCATTTCTTCACCAGTACATGAATTAACTGACATATTGACTTGATCTAAGATCCCATCACCTGTTGCATCAATACATTTTGGTTCACTTGTAGAAAGAGGCTTACAACAACCCTTATTTTCATCACAATCAATAGGTTCAAAGTTATATTGACCATCATAAGAAACTAAAAAGTCACCACAATAGTCTTCAGTATCATAAGTACCACCATTACAATTCCAATCCCAAAGTGACCCATATGCTGTTCCTTTCCAAGCTAATGAATTCCACTTAGAAATACATTCACCAGGTCCTGTAGGACTGAACTTACCAGGTGTACACTCAAATCCATCTAATGGTTCATTTTCTCCTGCTCCACCACCTGGTTGATTTAATGCCACATGTTGACCAGCAGCATCTATAAAGAAATGTTGTGGATCAGCAAGATTATCCCAAGTAATCTTTGAAGGACAATCTGGATTAACTTCAGGTAAACTTTGTGCCATAGGACAAATATAAAATTCACTTGGCATTTTGAATGTTTTTGTTGCAGTACCTGGAACTTCTTCAATAGCTAAAACTTTGATTTGTTCACCATCAACTTCAACTTCAACTCCTGTTATTCCCTGATCATTATTAAACTCAACAACAACTTCTTCCTCAGGACTTAACTCAATTTCAACTTCAACTTGATTTCCTTCTTCTGTAACTTCAATTTCAGCTTCTTCTTCTTCACCATTTTCATTAACTACAACAATATCATCTTCTGTTATTGCAGGAGCAGTACAGCCCTTACCAAAACCTTCAACACATACCTCAGGTGAATTACATTTTCCCCAAACTCCTTTTGCAGAAAGTGCACCATTTACACAAGAATAAACTCTAGGAGAACCACTAGCTGAACATTGATTATAATCTTCATCACAAGCAACTTTACAATTTGCTTCTCCTGGTTCACCAACACAACTTCTGCTTAATCCATTGTAAGGATTTTTTTGAGCAGCACAATTAGATTTTCCACCACCTTGTGCTTTATATAAATCATTACTATCACAATAAGGATATTCTTGTACCTCATCACTACCCATATTGACACATGCATCATTTAAACATCGATAATCAGCACCAGGATTATTGATATTAAGTTCGGCACAATTCTTTTGCCATCTTCCCACCTTACCATTATTCCTACAGAAGTATTCAAACAAATAAGTTTTCCCACTGCTAAATGTATAACACTTATCTAATCTTGATTTTCCTTTATATGTAATTTTTCCTTTAATAAGCAATTGCTTTGGATCTTTTGTAGAATCTGCATCTTCATCATGACATTTACCTACAGTAAATGCTTGCCCAGATAAATCACCCGCAGCTTCATCATTATCAAATGGAATGTCTTCTTCTAATGCAAATTCTTCATCAGTAAGAATTTCTGCATCATCTCCAGATTCATCTGTAACTAATTTAGTACAACCATCAAACATTACAACTAAACCAAATAAAATCATTAATGTTACTAATACTACTAAATACATAGAATGCTTATGTTTAACCATCTTATCACCTTTTTTATTTTAATAATTATAGATTATAGTTAATCTAATGTTAATTCTTATATGTTATTATATATAAATGTTACCATGAATTTAAAAAAATAAAAGATACTAAAATATTCAAGGAGAAAATTAAATCCAACAACATGGCTGGATGAGCCTAAAGTGAATTGGACATTGGAATAAGAAAAAACAACTTGGCCAGGCGAGGCGTTAGCCGAGTAGGATATTTGCTTGCAAATGTCCGTCTGTGCCAGGGTTGTTGTTTTTTCATATGTATCATTTAACCTAAAAAATTAAAACCCTTATGATTAAATTAAAAATCACAGCAAAAAGAGCCTGCCGGCCTGTTAAAAAAAAACAAAGAATTACTTATACTCTTCAACACTTTCAAACAAAGTCATTAAACCTTGTTTTAATGCAGAATGTTCTGTTATTTTACTATGAGTAAAAGGATAAATTATCCATTTTTTCTCAGTTGAAGAATTTGGATTTACAAAATATATACATAACATTGGCAATTCTGAAAGTTTTTTCCAAGAATTAATAATAATATCAAAATTAGGTTTAGTATTAAAAGTTACAATACAAATTTGTTTGTCTTTGTAATCATCTAATAATTTATCAACAACATCAAGATGAGGTAAGATTGCAAAATATTGTGTATTTTCCTTTTGTTCAACTATAAGAATACCATCTTTTTCCTTAATATCTACAATTTTTTTATAAAAAAGATCCTTATGCTTAAGAAAAAGTATAAGCCATTCTTTTAATTCATCAAAATTCTTATCTTTTGCCAAAAAATCACCTTTTTAGAATAAAGGATATAACAGATTTAAATATTTTTTGAGAAGAGTAGTAATCTAATTTGTTTTTTATCAAAAAAATAGAACCACTAAAAATATAATCTTAACACAATATTTATAAATCTAAAACCATTAATCCTATAATATGGCAGATATTGGAACAATTAATGAAAGTTTGTTAACATCAACAGATAGGACTGCTTATTTATACTCTAAAGTACAACCAATATTTACAGAAATTGTTGTAGCTGTAATCATATTATTAATTGGTTTAATCATTGGTAAAATCCTTGGAAGAGTTGTTCAAAAGCTATTAAATAGCCTAGAATTAAACAAACTAATTAGAAAATCCACTGGAATGAGAGTCAGGATAGAAGAGTTTTTTGCAAAAATCACTAGTTATTTTATATTCTTTATTGCTATAATTATGGCATTAGATGTACTTAATCTAACATCATCAATAATTTACATTGTATCAATTATGATAATTGCAATTATTGTAATATCAATTGCAATAAGTATTAAAGATTTTATTCCAAATATGATTGCAGGTCTTTACATCCATAAAAAAAATATGTTTAAAGAAGGCAAAAAAATTAAAATTGATGGATTAGAAGGAACAATTGAACAAATTAATTTGACTGAAATAAAATTAATTACAAAAAAAGGAGATATTGTATTTATCCCTAATTCTTTATTAACAAAAAAAGAAGTTGTTGTTAAAAAATAATTAAAAGTTTTGAGTAAGTAGTTCTTGGTCTTGAGTTGGTTAGTAGTAAGTAGTTATGTGTATCACCCCTTGTACTCAAAACTGATTTTCTCAGAACCCTCTCACAACTCATTACCCAAAACTCAGAACTAAATAATTAAGAAAGTATTAACAAGATTCTAAAGCACTAACGAGATTCCAAATTTGAGACCTTGTATAAGGTTCCATATTTGCATCATCACCAATTTCTTCTAACTCATCTAAGGCTTTGTTAATCTTAATACTGATATCTTGTTTTTCTTGAAGAGCTTTCATAGCATTATCTATTCTAGCTTTAACATTTCTTGGAACAACTTGATCATCTAAGAGTTCTTTCATTACATCAATGATGTTATTGATTTTTTCATCACTCATTTTTTATCTGCCTTTTCCATTTCTTCCATTACTTCTTTTCTTAATGTTTCTGCAGTTTCCTTCATTGTTGTTTCTTGTTTTTCAAAAGTTTTGATTCTTAACTCTGTTCTTTCTTTCTTTTCTTTTAAATCTTTATTTAAATCTTCTTTAGAAACCTTAACCATAATATTTCCAACAATCTTATAAGCATCTTCTGTTTTTTCTAATTCTTCTAGTGCTGAATCAATCTCAACAATTTGACCTTGAACTTGTTGTCTTTGAGAAAGAATTTGTTGTAAATTTTGTTCTATCATTTGTAATTTATTTATTTTTTCAGACATTTTTACTCACCTTTAAGTTTTCTCATATACTGTAAAAAGTTTTGTAAGGTTATTCAAAGTAGCTCTTAAAGCAACAGAATCCTTTGCAATAATCTTAATTTTTAATTTACCATCAAATTTTTGAATAGTAAATTCACTTCTATTTTTTTTGCTGTTAGATATCTCAGGCATCAAAGCTTTGTAAAGCTTTTCAACATCACCTTTAATTACCAACTCGCCCTTGTAATCCATTTTATTAAATAATTATCTTGCCTTAACTTTTGTAATTGTAGTTCTTGGCTTAAATAACATTTTACTACCACAATAAGGACATCTAATTTTTTTACGATGATATTCTTCTGAAACTTTTTTGTTACATTCAAAACATTTGTATTCAACCATTGAAATGCCCCCTAAGATTGTAATTCATCAGATTCTTCTTCAGTATCTTCTGATTGTTCTTCTGCTGTTTCAGGTTCTTCTTTTGTTTCATCTTGATCTTCTTCAGCAGCTGATTCATCAACATCTTCTTCATCAGATTCAGTTGTTTCATCAGATTCAGTATCTTCTGATTCAGTAGTATCTTCTTGTTCTTCTTCTGATTTAAGCTCTTGGCCCTTTTCAGGAACAACTGTTTGAGCTTCCATCTCTTCTTCTAAATCAAAATCATCTTCTATGATCATTTTTTCTTCAGTAGCATCAACTTTTCTCTTTGTCTTGCTAAGTGTATAAGCTTTACCTGTGAATTTTTTATCACACTTTCTACATTGCCAGATACCAGCAGATTCCCTTTTAACTTTAACATTCTTACAAAAAGGACATTTATGTAATGCTCTTTGAATTTGCTCGATCTTTCCGAACATTTTCTTTGGAGTTCTACCATATCTTGAACCAAACCTTCTTATTGATTTTAATTTTGCTTCTGCCATTTTAATACCTTTAATTATTATATTTTATTATGAATGGGGCTGCCCAGATTTGAACTGGGGTCCTCTGGCATCTTTGAGCAATGCAGATGCAAAGCCCTCCCAAACCAGAAAGGATAGACCAAACTACCCCACAGCCCCTTTGGAGTAGGAAGCTATTTATAAATATAATGGTTTAATTAGAGATTTATGATAGCTTTATAAATGTTTTGGATATATTTGATTAAAGAAAGAGTTTTATTATAAATATGAGTAGATGAGATAATTATAGACAAAATCATTAATTTTGGACATACCTTGGTACAGGTAAAGCAGGCCTAAACATTTCCAATACATCATTTTTAAGAGTGGGTACGGAATATTGGTGATTTATAGATAATTCTTCAATAGATCTTGCAAAAGGATATTCTTTTCCTTGAATTAAATCTACAAGAGATTCTGCTAAAATGTAACCATTATCTTGAGGCAAACCATCAATATCTTTTGCTAAAGGATGGTCTTGATATTGAGCCAAGTTACCTTTAAATTCTTCAGGATCTATAACTGACTTATCGGGAAAACCATATATAGAGATCTGGCTTGTTGAAACTACAATTAGTCCTTCACTAAGTTCTCTTAGTTTGTAAGCAACATTTTGGATAGTTGGATTAATATTGTCATCATTAATCTCATCAAAAGCCCTATATAAAGCATCAACCACTTGAGATCTGTGCTCATCTAACACCAAAGTATAGTCTAATAAGAAACCTGCTGCTATTTTCTTCCAATCTGGTTCAGAACTTGCTTGTAATCTATTATAATGTATGTCAAAAGAAGGATTACCAAATATAGTTGGACCAGCAAATAAACAGACTAAACCAACCCCCCATGCAGAAGCATTTCCAACTTCATGTAATTCATATTCATCCGAATCTTTTGGATAATGATATAATTGTACACTACTCATAGACAAAAAGTAATTAAGACAAATTTATAAATTTATATATAGTAAAAACATTAAGAGACAAATTATTTACTTGATTACTCCTGCTGAAGCAATAACTTTTAGAATTTCGTTTATTCCATCAAAATGTAATCCATTAGAAATATACCATCCTTCTTTTCTGGCAATATCTAATGCTTCCGAATAGGCATTTCCTAAAACATATTTTCTTCCTGTGTGATTTAACATATATAAAGAAAGGAGATTGTATTAACTATACCATTTATGATTTTTATATTTAATAATTAGTTTCTTAAAAATATTTAAATCAATATCATCTAATTTATTAATGTACAAACACCCTTTTCCGGATTTTATTTTGCCAAGTTTTTTTATCAAAGGTTCATTTTCCAAATAACATGTTAAATATATAGAAATATTAGCTTTTCTTGGAGCAACCCCGATATTAAACCATTCTAATTCTTCTTTGCTATTTTTCCTGTTATACTTATATTTACCAAAACCTATAATAGTTCCCCACAGTTTAGGTTGTTTGCCAGTGATTTTCTTGATCAAAGAAATTATTGCTTTTGTATCTTTTTTTTTAGATTCATCACTAATAGAATTAACAAATTCTGTAACACTTTTTTTTGTTTCAATAGTTTTTAATACCATTATTCTTCAGCCAATTCATCAAATTCTTTTCTCTTTTCTTCTACCCATATTTGCATTTCTTGAGGATCTTGCATTTTTTCTTTCATAACCTGCATTGCTTGCAGATGATTTTGGTCTTGCTTTTGAAACATTTCTTTACCATGTTGCATGCTCATCTCCTTGATTTCTTCAAATGTTTCAGCACGAAATTCTTTATCACAAGTTTCAGGACCACCAAGTTGTTTACAAGTCATTTTTTTCATTTTTTATCCCACTCTCCTTTAAACCAATCCCACCATTTTTGCTTGTCTTCTTTGCTAGATTTCGCCATTTGCTCCCTTAATGATTTGTGGGCTTCATCAGTAGAACTCATAATGTGTTGACCACCTTTTTCTCCAACTTCTTTATATGTTTCGCCTTCAAATATTTCGTCACAAGGACCGCCCATTTCTTTGCATGTGAATTTTTTCATTTTAAATACCTCCATCATTAATACTATAGGTATTTGATTTATATAAATGTTAGTCCTTTAAGATATAAGTATTATAGAAAATGACTATTTGAATTTTTGTAGATTATATCAAAAATTCAATTACTCTTAATTCCAATGTTAAATCAAATAATTAAAATGATTATTTTAACACACCAGTAAGATATAATATTAATGAAAAAATAATTAGAAATAAAGCAATACTTAATGGCAAGATTGCTTTTTTATATCTTTTTATTATTTCTTCTTTGGGAACATTAGAATTTCCAACAAGTAATTTTGACCAATCCATAATCTATAAGCTTATGTTCATAATATATAAATATTCCTCATTGTTACAACACATTTAATTGTGGTTTGATTAAATTTCAGCGTTAATTGCATAGAATAATCACTTTGTCAGCACAATTCCTTCATCCCATACTAATATTGTATGTTCATGTTGACTTACCATGCCATCATTTACTTCAGGAAGAGGGGCATATTGCTGAATATTATTATTAAGTAAAAGTTGTCTTAAAGCTAATTTAACCCTATTTAATGGAAATAATTTAACTAAATCCCTTGTTGAAAACGGCAATCCATTAAATTTCTTGATTTCTTCAAAAATCTTTCTTGCAAACATATCCCTAATAGGTTTATCTTGCTCTTGCATAAAAATATTAGCATGGCTTCCTTCTTTTATTCTTCCTGCCCCATCAGTTGCAAAAGGTTCAATAGCTATAATCATACCTTTCTCAAGTTGAGTTGTATCATTATTATCATAATTAGGTATAGATGGACTAGTATGAATTTCATATAAATCTAAACCATGGCCAGATAAATTTCTAATAGGTTGAAAACCATAGCTAGTAATAGTATCTTCAATTACTTTTCCTATTTCACAAAGCATTACACCAGGTTTGATAATTTTAATTGCATTTTCAACTGCTTTTTTGCTTGCTTCAACTAATTTATCATGTTTTCCAGATAAATCAAAAGTATAAGCAGTATCACCAACAGCTCCATTAAAACAAACACCAACATCAACTTTCAATAGTTGTTTATCAAGAATTGTTTCATCTTCTGGAGTTGGAGTATAGTGGGCTGCGAAATTATCTGAGCTAAGATTAATTGGGAATGCTGGTGTTGCTCCAAGTTCTCTGATTTTATTTTCTATTTTTTCTCCAATTCCTAATAACTTAGCACCTGGTTTTATTATTGTTTTTGAATACTCTCTAACTTCACTTGCAATTTTACCTGCTTTAATCCAATCAGCATATTTAGTTTTTATTTCATCATTCATTTTTTGTTCACCATAATTTATTGCGATAAAATCACCCCCTTGGCCAGTGGAGCTTACCTGACCTGATTAAAGGAAAATTGATTCATAAGGTCAGGTACCTTGATATCTTACGAATTAAAATGCAAGCTCCACAAAGACAAGGCCTTGGCGGCGATGATTTTATCATTAATAATATTTATTATTTTGACTTTACTACATGAATAATCTCTTCCATCTTTTTAATTTCATTAATAACATCTTTTAATTTTAATTCACTATCAACTTCAACACTTAATGTTGTTACAACTGATTCTTTTTTTGGTTTAGTATTTATATTTTTAAGATTTAGTTTGTATTCTGCAATTAAGTTTAAAACTTTTGCTAATGTTCCAACCTTATCCACCATAGTTAAAGCTAATTTTATAATAGGAAGTCTGTTTTCATCTTTCCATAAAACAGTTATTTCTTTTTTTGAATCCAAGGTATGAATATTAGGACAATCTTTTTTGTGAATAGTAATTTTCTTATCTTTAGTTAAAAACCCAACAATAGGATCTAACAATTTAGGAGAACAACATTTAGATAGTTTAACAGGAGCTTTTTTACCAACAACATCAATTCGTTTTAAAATATCAATAGGCATTAATTCAATATCATCTTTTTTCTCGTGCTCAATTGTCATCCCCAATACTGATTTAATTTTACTTCTTGCTTTATTTGTTTTAACAAACTTTAACCATTGTCGAGAAGGTTTTGCATTTTTATTAATCATAATTTCAATAATATCTCCTGATTCAAGTTTTGTTTCTAAAGGAACAATTTTATTATTGATTAATGCTTTTGAACATTTATTACCAATATTAGTATGAACCATATATGCAAAATCAACAGTAGTAGAATCTTTTGGCAAAGTTATGGGGTCACCCTTTGGAGTAAACACAACCATCTCATCCTCAAATAAATCAATCTTTAATGTTTCAATAAATTCTGAAGACGTGCTTGCTAAATTACGCCACTCTAACATTTGTTTTAACCAAGAAATCTTTTTATCAAACAGTTGGTCCCTTTCTGTTCCTTGATAACGCCAATGAGCAGCAACACCATCTTCAGCCATGTGATGCATTTTTTCAGTTCTTATTTGGAACTCTAAAATCTTGCCACCCTCTGTTATAACAGTCGTATGTAAACTTTGATAGCCATTTGATTTTGGTACAGAAATATAATCTTTAAATCGATGAGGAATAGGCTTATACATGTCATGAACTAAACCAATAGCAGTATAACAATCAGGAATTGTTTTTGTAATAATTCTAACTGCAATTAAATCATAGATCTCATTAAAACCTACATTCTTTTTTTTCATTTTTTTGTAAATACTATAGAAATATTTTGCTCTTCCAGAAACTTTTGATTTTACATTCTTACTTTTTAATTGTTTTTTAATTTCTTTGATAATTTCAGCAGTATGTTTTTCTCTTTCATCTCTTTTTTCATCAATTTTGCTAGCTAAGAAACGATAAATTTCAGGTTCAAGATAACGTAAAGATAAATCTTCAAATTCTCCTTTTACACTCCATATACCTAATTTATGGGCAATTGGTGCGTATATTTCCAAGGTTTGTTTTGCGATTCTTTTTTGTTTATCTACTGGAAGATATTTTAAAGTTCTTATATTATGTAAACGATCTGCAAGTTTAATTAACATTACCCTCAGATCTTTAGCAGTTGCTAATAGTATTTTTCTTAAATTTTCATGAGTATAATCTTCTCTGCTACCAAAATGGATTTTATCAATTTTAGTAACACCTTCAACTAACCCAGCAATTTCATCTCCAAAAATTTGCTTTACTTTTTCAATCTTAATTTCAGTATCTTCTACAATATCATGTAATAAAGCAGCACAGATAGATGCAGAATCTGCTTTTAAGCTTATCAAAATCTTGGCAACTTCAATAGGATGAGAGAAATATTCTTCACCACCAACTCTTTTTTGGCCTTTATGTGCCTTTTCTGCTAACACATAGGCTTTTTTGATTAGAGCTACATCTGCCTTAGGATTATATTTTAATATTACTTTAACTAATTCTGATAATCTCATGTAAATTAAGTATAAATCCTAAGTATATAAATCTTTTCACCAAAAACTTTATAAATGAAAATCACTAGGAGACATAAATAGTGTATTAGATATATTACTAAGTATATTATATTTAATAAAAAAAAGAGGCAACGTGAAATCAAAATTTTCACTGGTATCTTTTTTTGTAAACAAAAAAGAGGTGTAAACATGAAATTTTCAAAAAATGCGTCACTTAATCTATCAGTTAACGCAATTGTTGTGTTTGTATTAGCATTTTCTATGTTAGGTGTTGGTTTGTATGTTACTAACTTGATTAGAGAAAATGTTGGATCTGGAATAACATCTGTAGTTAATATTCAAGATCTAAAAAGTCCACCATCAGCAGAAGACCCAATTACAGTATCAAGAGAAGTAACTTTAAAGAAAGGTAAAGAAATTAAATTAGATATTGGTTATTATAATAAAGAAACAATAGCAGCAACACATGCTAGAATAGGAATCAGCAGTTGTATTACCCCAACAGGAGAAGAATTAGAAGGGATGGAAAATGGAGGTTCTGGAGAGGACACATTATTAGTTGTATCGCCTTTTGCATCAATGGTTGGAGCAAGTGAAGGGAAAGGATATAAAATTAAAATAGCAGATCAATCTGAAGCAGGAATTTTACCAACAGGAGCTTATGTTTGTACAATGATTGTCTTTGACCCAGAAGGTGATGATAAGGGTTCAATAGACAATCCATATGAGGAAAAACAATTTTTCCTGAACATAGTATCATAAAATAAAGTAGTATTATTTTTTGTTTTTTAATTATATCAAAATAAAAAAATCAGTTAAAAAAAGAGGTGAATATTCATGGCAAAAAGAAGAAAATCAGGAGCAAAAAAAGCTGGAAAATCTAAAGCTAAAAAACAACTAACAGAAGCACAAGAATTTGAGATTATGAAATTAGTATTAGACAAATTTTTATGGTTAGGATTTGCAATTATGGCAATTGGATTCTTTGTATCAGTATCTGGAGGATCATTGTTTAACGCAATAGCATATCTTGTTGCAGGAGCTTTAGTGTTAGTATTATTTATGATTTTAATCGTCAAAGAATACGAAATCGTTAAATAACTAAAAAAGAAAAAGGTGAAAAGATGAAAAAGTTTTTTATATTTTTTATTATTATATTATTATGTTTCTTAGTAGGTTGTGGAGAAAAAGAATGCAAAAAAGATGAAGATTGCACAGCAATGAGTTGTTTTAGTGTAGCATGTGAAGAAAACCAATGTCTGAAAACACCACAACCTGGTTGTTGTGGAAATCTAATGTGTGAAGATGATGAAAATTCATGCAGTTGTTCTAAAGATTGTAAAAAACCTAAGTGTGAAGGGAAAGTGGTAACTAAACAATCTGGAAGTAAAAAATATTATGCACAATATTTAGAATATATGTGTGTTGAAGATATTTGTATGCGAACTTTTGATGAAAGCGTTGTAAATAAAATCCCTTTATTAAGTGAAAAGAAAGTTAACAACATGGATCTTGAGATTGGTGCAACATTTAATAAACCATTTGATTTAAGCAAAGATAAAATAATGGTTACTATTACATTAAAAGACTTTGATGATAGTAAAGTTAAAATGCCATTTAAAATCAAAAAAATAAAAGTTATGAGTGGAGACATATTATATGGAGATATTAATGTTAATAAAGAATTATTACAAGTTGGCTCTGGAATAAAAGAGTTTGTACAATTAACATTTAAACCTGAAGAATTAGAAAAAGAACAAAAACTAGAACTTAGAATTGATTATGAAGTAACTAAAGTAAATAATAAAGGAGATGAATTACTAAGAGATGATTTTAGTGAAACATTTTCACAAAAATTATTTTTAATTAATACTGGATTGGCAGAACTAGAAGAGTAAATGTACTTATATATTAGGTACAAATGCATCGATTATATTGAAAAAACAGAAATCATGTGAAACACAAAAGATGGCTAAAAGAATATACAAAAACAAAAAAGGTTTTGAGCTTAGTATTAATTTCATTGTTATGGTCATATTATCTTTAGTTATGTTGGGTGTTGGTTTTTTCTTTGCCAAGAATATTTTCTTTCATACAACAGAAATTGGAGAGCAATTGGATTATCAAACCAAACAACAGCTTGAATCAAAACTAAGAGATCCGTCTGCATTAGTGGCAATTGGAGTTAACAAAAAGTTAATTAAAAGAAACAATCAGGAAACATTTGGAGTAGGAGTTGCCAATAGAGATAAAGAAGAAGGATATTTTTTTCTAGAAGTTGAATGTAAAATTGCACAAATAAAAGATGAGAATGGTGATGAAACAAAAGATACTACTAGCTGCCCTGGTGACACAGAAAAATTTTGCTGTAATGAATGGATTCAAAGTAAAATTTCAGGAAATAAACATGAAATAGATATTGGTGTATTAGAACCAAATGAATTTGAAGTAGCAACTGCATTCTTTAACATTCATAAAAAAGCAGAACCAGGAGAATATGTTTATAATGTCCAAGTTAGAAGAAAAAAAGTAGGTAATAGTGGAACTGGTATTGGACAACCAACCAATTATGATTCTGTGAAAAAGATATATGTTACTATACCTTAATTTAATTTGTTATTTACTATTCTTAATTATTTCTGTAAATAATTGTGGATCTAAACTTGCACCACCAATTAAAAAACCATTGATATCTTTTTCTTTAATTAATTCTGCAGCATTATCAGACTTAACACTCCCACCATAAAGTAATTTTAGTTGCCTAATAGTTGTTTGAGAATACATGTCTGTTAAAAATTCACGAATAAAGGCATGTGCTTCTTGAGCTTGTTCAGGTGTTGCTGTTTTTCCAGTACCAATTGCCCAAACAGGTTCATAAGCAACCATAACATTTTTAATTTGGTTTTCAGAAACATTCTTCAAACAAGCTTTTAATTGTGTTTCTAAAACTGAATCTGTTTTTTTCTTTTTTCTTTCATCTTCTGTTTCACCAACACATAAAATAGGCTTTAATCCGTGGCTAAGAGCAGATAAAACTTTCTTATTAATAAGTTGATTTGGTTCTTTAAAGATATGTCTCCTCTCAGAATGGCCAATTAATACAAATTCACAAAACTCTTTAGCCATTAATGGTGAGATTTCCCCAGTAAATGCGCCCTTATCTTCAAAATACATATTTTGAGCACATAATTTAATTTTATCATCCTTAATTTTAGATATTTCACTTAATGTTGTAAAAGGTGGAGAGATAATAATTTCATCATCTCCAAATTCAGAGACATTATTATTTAAATCGTTGATAAAAGCAATAGCCTCTTCAACAGATTTATTCATTTTCCAATTAGCAAAAATTATGTTCATGTTATCACCAATGATGTAAAAATCAAATTGATATAAAAAACTTATCTTATTTAACCATATGTGGTAAGTTAGGTCTTGAGTTTGGGGTCATGAGTTATGAGTTGGTTGTGGGTAAGTCAGTTATGGGATTTGGTTATGAGTTAATTAGTTTTGAGAAAAATACAGCGATACTAATTACTTATTAACTGATAACCAACCCAAAACCCATAACTCATTACTCAAGACTTATCATATACATTTAATCAAAACGTTTATATATTAATAAAACATTCAAAATAGTATTAGTATGTTGTATATTATAATAAAATAGTTGGGGTGGAAAAATGATATTTAGTGGTGGTATTGGAATTATTGTATTAGCAGTATTAATTCTATTATCTAGTTTGAAAGTAGTAAATGAATATGAACGTGGAGTTAAATTCACTTTAGGAAAGTATTCTGGAGTAATGTTGCCTGGATTAAGAATAGTTGTACCAATTCTTCAAACATGGCAAAAAGTTGATATGAGAGTAAAAGCAGTAGATGTTCCTGACCAAGAAAGTATTACTAAAGATAATATTACAGTTGGAATCAACGCTGTTATTTATTACAAAGTAAGAGACTCTGCAAAAGCAATTATTGAAGTCGAACATTATAATTATGCTATTTCTCAATTAGCACAAACAACAATGAGAAATGTTGTTGGAGAAGTTGAGTTAGATGAATTATTGAGTAAAAGAGACCAAATCAGTGATAAAATTAAGGAAATTGTAGACAAAGCAAGTGACCCATGGGGAATAGAAGTTGAAACAGTTGAATTAAAGGACATTACATTGGCTCAAGACATGAAAAGAGTTATTGGAAAGCAAGCTGAAGCTGAAAGAGAAAAAAGAGCAGTTATTATTAAGGCAGAAGGTGAAGTAATTGCAGCTAAGAACATGGCAAAAGCAGCTGATATGTTGAACAAGTCAAATGGAGCGTTACATCTGAGAACATTACAAACATTAAATGATTTATCAAGTGATCAGAGTAATACTGTTGTATTTGCAACCCCTATTGAAGTCTTAAGAGCATTTGAAGGCTTTACAGGAAAAAAGAAAAAATAGTTTTTTTCTTTATTTTTCTTATTCTTTTTTACTAGGTCCGGAGGACAAGTCACTCATGAATTAGTTTTTCGGTCTTCGTAGTTTGTTATTAGTAACGAAAACCAAACAACGAAGAACTAATAACAATAATTAGTGAACAAAACAATCCCCCAAAACCACCCACCCTTAAATAATAAAGGGAAAGAAAAACATAAACTTTATAATAATCTGAAATAAAAAACTAAAATATGGAACTAAAACAAGTAATTTTAGTAAGGGCAGATCTGAAGATGTCAAAAGGTAAGATTGCAGCACAATCAGCACATGCTAGTGTTGAATGTGTTATGAAGGCAATGAAATCTAAAACAAAGGAAAAGCTAGTTAAAGAATGGCGTAGTGAAGGTATGATGAAGATTGTAGTAAAAGTTAGTTCTGAGAAAGAGTTGTACAAATACATGCAAGAAGCTAAAGACCAAGGAATGATTACATCTATAATAACAGATGCTGGACATACATTTGTTGCCCCTGGCACAGTTACATGTGGTTGTATAGGTCCTGTTGAGATAGAAGAAGTTGATGAAATTACTGGTGAATTAAAGATTCTTTAATTAGTTCTATTTTTTAATTCTAACAAATATTAAGATTTTATATACGCAAAATAACAATAAAAAAAATTATAAAAAATACTGTTTTCATCCCATAATGGTGATAAAACTTTATATAGTATAAACGATATTTTCTATAATTACTTATATTATTAAGTGAAGGGGGAGTATGTATTATACTCTATAATTAAAAAAAAGCGGGAGCAAAGAGGTGAATTAAATGGTAGTTGAACAATTAGGTGTTTCTATAATGGATGCGCTAATGAGTGTTTTACTTGGAATTCTACAAGTTATTCCAGGATTAATTGCAGCAGTTATTGTATTATTAGTAGGTTATATTATTGGCTGGATAGTATATAGGGTATTAGATAAGTTATTTGAGAAAATAAAATTAGATAACTATGTTATTAAAAAAACAGGCTTAAAAAATAAGGTAGGTGATTTAAGATTAGGTCACATTTTGGCAGTAATCTCTAAGTGGTATATTTTCATACTATTCCTAACACCAGCAGCAAGTTTAGTTAGATTAAATGCATTATCTAATTTTTTACTTGAACTGAACTTTTGGATTCCTAGTCTGATTGCAGCATTACTAATTGTATTGTTCGGAATTCTAGCAGCAAGTTATGTAGGTCAAAAAGTAGAAGATGTTAAAATGAAAAGCTCAAAAGCAGTTGCACATGTTGCACAAGTTGTTATCATGGTATTCATCGTGTTATTAGCTCTTGATCAAATTGGCTTAAAATTAAGTCTAGCACATAATACATTCTTGATTATCTTAGGAGGAATTATGTTAGCATTTTCATTAGCAGTAGGTATAGGATATGGCCTAGCAATGAAAGAAACTGCAAAAGCAAGACTTGGTAAATGGAAAAAGATGCTTTAATCTTTTTTCTTGTTTTTTTATTTTTCTTATTCTAAACATAATTTAAAATTAGTTTTATTCAGAATATTAAGTTTACACTTATAACTTAAGTTAATAAAGTATATATATACTAACATTTATCTTATATATATGGCTGAAAAGAAGAAAGTTATGATAGTTGATGATGAGTTCACGATAAGAGAATTAGTAGCTTTAACATTAGAACCTGATTTTGAGATTATTAAAGCGGAATCAGGAGAAGAAGCATTAGAAAAAATTAAACATAACAATCCTGATTTAATCATATTAGATATAATGATGCCAAATATGAATGGATACCAAGTCTGCAAAATCTTAAGAGCAGATAAGAATACAAGTAATACCCCTATAATCATGCTAACAGCAAAACATCAAGTAGAAGATGTTAAAAGAGCCATAGAAACAGGAGCAGATGAGTATATAACTAAACCATTTGAACCTGATTTATTAAGAAAAAGGATTAATGAATACTTTGGAGATAAGAAAATAGAGAGAAAATTATTTCAATATGGAAAAAGCATCCATTATATTAAAGGTAGAGAAGACAATATTTCTTAATCATTATATGTTTAAATGATTTTTGAGGATAAATATGACTGAATTAATGAGCCCATGTGCAAATTTTGAAACACTTAATGCAGCCATAAAGGCGGGATGCAATAGTGTTTATTTTGGCATTAAACAATTAAATATGAGAACTAGTAGAACTAAAAACTTTGAATTAAAAGATCTTCCTAAAATCAAAAAAATATGTACAAATAGTAAAATCAGTTGTTATTTAACATTGAATTCTATTGTTTATGATAATGAATTAAAGAAAGTTGAAAAAATACTAAGAAAGATAAAAAAACATAAAATAGATGCTGTAATTGCAAGTGATTGGGCAATAATATTAATGGCCAATAAAATGAAAATACCAGTGCATATTTCTACACAACAAAGTTGTAGTAATATTGAATCATTAAAATTATTTTCCAAATATGCAGAAAGAATTGTTTTAGCTAGAGAATTATCATTAAAACAAATTAGAGAAATTAAAAAGAACATTATAAAAAATAAAATAAAAGGAAGTACAGGAAAATTAATGCAAATTGAATGTTTTTGTCATGGGGCAATGTGCATCTCCATCTCTGGAAGATGTTTCCTTAGTCAATTTGTTTATGGTAGTAAATTTAGTGCAAACAGAGGAAGATGTTTGCAAAACTGTAGACGTGAATACATAATTAAAGATACTGAAAAAAATAATAAGATTAAAGTTGGACAAGAAAATGATAAAGCATATGCAATAAGTCCAAAAGATTTATGCACAATTGAAATATTAGATAAATTAGTTGAAAAACTTGATAAGATTAATAATTGTATTGATGTTCTAAAAATTGAGGGTAGAGGAAGAAGTGTTGATTATATTTATGTTGTTACAAAGGCCTATAGAAATGCATTAAATGTAATTGCAGAAACAAGTGGAAAGAAGAATAAAAGTAAAATTAAATTTGATGCGAAATTGAAGAAGAAATTGATTAATGACATGAAAAAAGTCTATAATAGGGGCCTTAGTACTGGCTTTTATTTAGGCAAGCCATTAAATGAATGGAGTAAAGCCTATGGAAGCAAAGCAACTGAAAAAAAATATTTGCTTGGCAAAGTTATTAATTATTTCAAGAATGCAAAAGTTGTTGAGATTAATATAGAGAGTGGAGAAGTTGAATTAAAAATAGGAAACAAAATAGCATTTACAGGAGCAACAACTGGTTATTATGAAAGTATAGTAGAAGAAATAAGAGATAGTAAAACAAATAAAAAAGTTAATTCTGCTAAAAAAGGACACAAAGTTACTATAAAGACTTCAGAAAGATTAAGAGATGGAGATAAAGTGTTTATTGTAAAGAAAAGATAATATTTATATAAAAGCAAGAGTGACTTAAAGATAATATGACTGATAAAGACAAAAACAAGAATAAGAATCAAAACAAGGATGAAAAATCTAAAACATCCAAGAGAAGAGATAAATCTAAAGTTGAACATAATCATTGGGCTGACCAAATTGCTTCAGAAGTTAAGAAAAAAGTTGATGAAAACCCACAATTAAAGAAAGTAGTTAAAGAAATTGGATATTATTTAGTATATGATGAAAAAACCCCTTCTGGTACTATCCATGTTGGAAGTGGTAGAGGATGGGTTATACATGATGCAATTGCAAAAGCAATGCGTAAAGCAGGAATGAAAGCTAAATTTATATTAAGCAACGATGATATAGATCCATATGATAAACCAAATAAAGAATTAGATGAATCATGGAATAAATATATTGGAATGCCCTTTCGTAACATTCCATCCCCCGTAGAAGGTTATGAAAATTTTGCTGAATACTATTTCATGATGTGTGTAGAGAAGTTTGAAGAGCTTGGTATAGAAGCAGAAGTTGAAAGTACAGGAGAACAATATGAAAAAGGTGTTTTTAATAAAGCAATTAAAAAAGTTCTTGATAATTATGAAAAAGTACAGCAAACATATATTGACATGTATGGAGACGATGTTGAAGCTGGGAAAAAGATACCATTTAATATTATATGTGAAAAATGTGGTAAAATTGCCACAACTTTAGCAGTGAAATGGGATACAAAAAAAGAATTACTAAATTATGAATGTAAAAAAGGTGAAAGTGTAGTAACCTGGGCATCAGGCTGTGGACATAAAGGTCAAATTAGCCCATATAATGGTAATGGTAAATTCCCATGGAAAGTTGAATGGCCAGCTAAATGGATTAGTAAAGGAGTTATGTGTGAGTTTGCAGGAAAAGATCATTTTACCAAAGGTGGTTCAAGAAGTTTTGGTGTTAAATTAAGCAATGAATTATTTGATTTTATGCCACCATATCCTTCAAATAGATTTATGACAGGCAAAGGTTATGAATTTTTTCAAATTGGTGGGAAGAAAATGTCAACTTCTAAAGGAAGAGGGGTTTCTTTTGTTGAGATGACTAAAATTTTGCCAGCTAACCTTATTAGATTTTTATTAATTAAACCAAGACCAAATTCAGTAATTGATTTTGACCCATATGACGATAACAATATTACTTTCTTATATGATAGATATGATAAAGCTGAAAGGATTTATTTTGATGAAGAAAAAGCAGATGAAAAAGAAAAGAAAATACAATCAAGAATTTATGAATTAAGTCATGTTGGGGAAATACCTAAGAAAATGCCCATTCAAATCCCATTAAAATTTGCAGCGATTGTAATTCAAATTGCAATGAATGATGAAGAAAAAGCAATTGAGATTTTGCAAAATATGAAGCATTTACCAAAAAAATTAGAAGGAATAGGTAGACATAATGTATTAGAAAGACTTAATAATGCAAAAAGGTGGATTAATAAGTTTGCTAGTGATAATTATAAGTTTAAATTAAATGAGAAAATAAACCAAAAGGAACTTAAACTTGACCATAAAGTTAAAAAAGCATTACAATTAATTGTAAAGAGATTAGAAGAAAAAACTTGGCAAGATAAAGAATTACATGATGAATTTTATAATATATGCAAAGAATTAGAATTAGAAACAAAAGAATTCTTTAAAGGAACATATGTGTTATTGATAGGCAAAGAAAAAGGTCCATTACTAGCTAAATTCATATTAGCAGTTGGCTTAGATAAGTTTAGAGAATTAGTTGAACAGTTATAATCTTTACTTGCATTTGATGATTATAATTTTAAATAATTTAATCAAATTCAATCTTCTTTTTAATTGGTAATTCAAATATAAAACTACTTCCTTTGTTAATTTCACTTTCAACATATATTTTTCCTTTATGTGCGTCTACAATATGTTTTGATATTGGAAGTCCTAATCCAGTTCCACCATATTGTCTAGTCATTGATGCATCTACTTGATAAAACTTATCAAATAGTCTGGGAATAACTTCCTTAGGAACACCAATACCAGTATCTTTAACCGTTGTTTTAATAAAATTATCCATTAATTCAATAATAACATAAATATTGCCATCTTTTGGGGTAAACTTAATTGCATTGCCAATTAAATTAAAAAATATTTGTTTAATTAAATCTTGACTTGCACTAATTTTAGGAATATCTTTTTTTACATCAAGATGTATTTTAATGTCTTTATCATCAGCTAAAGTCGCAAGTGTTTTTATAACATCCCCTGCCACTATAATAATATCCATCTTTTCTTTCTTAAATTTAACTTTTCCTTTTTCAAGCTTTGCAAGGTCCAAAACATCATTAATTAATCTGCTTAATCTATCAGATTCTTCGATAATAATATTTAAACATTGCATTTGATTTTCTGGAAGCATCCCTAGTTTACCACCTAATAATAGCTTAGTATAACCCTTAATACTAGTTAATGGTGTTCTTAATTCATGGCTTACATTACTAACAAATTCAGATTTCAATCTATCCATTCTTTCTAACTCTCTATTTTTTTCTACTAATTCTTTTGTGGCCATAAAAACTTCATTTTTTAATGTCTCGTTAAATAAACTAATTTCATTATATAATTTAGAGTTTTCAATAGCAATTGCAATATGGTTAGTTAAAATCTCTAATGGTTGTTTAAATTTTTCAAAGTTATTAAATTTAACACTATCTAAATTTAACACACCAATTACTTTTCCGGCTTTCATTAAAGGAATTACTGCTTCAGAAACAGTAGCTCTATTAACTTCAATATATCTTTTATCTTTTCTAACATCTGGAACAATCAAGGGTTTACCTTGTTTCGCTACCCACCCAGATAAACCTTCATCAATTTTGATTCTAACATTCTCTGCTTTTTCTATGGGATAACCTTTAATTAATTTCATATCTAAATAATCCCCCTTAACTAATAATAAAAAACCAGAATCAGAATTAGTAAATTCCATTGTTCTATCCATAATAATATTCAATAAGTTATCTAAATCAAGTTGTGCATTAATAGTTTGACTTATTTCTAATAGGTTTGATAAAACATGACGTTCTTTTTTTATACTTGTATAAAATTCACTATTTCTAATACTCATTGCTGCTTGATTTGCTAATGTTTTCAATAGATCTAATTCATCTTTGTTATATCTTCTTAGCTTCTTAGTATAAATATTAATAGTCCCTAAGGATTTATCTTTTACAATAAGAGGAATTGTTAATAAACTCATTAATTTTACAGATTTTGCAAAACTTGGTCTAGCATATAATGGTTCCTTTAAAACTTCTTGAATATAAACTGGTTGTCTTGTTTTAACTGCTAATCCTGCAACACTATCATCTACAGGAATTGGACCATGATTAAAATATTCTTCTGATGAACTATAAGTTGATTTAGGAATTAAAAATTGATTAGATTTATCAAGTAATGTAATAGTACAAGAATCAGAGTTAAGTAATTGAATAATTTTTACAATAATTAAACTTAAAATTTCATCTAAATCTAATGTTTTAGTAAGAGAAGAAGATATGTCATACATTGCTGTTAATTTCTTTAATCTTATACGATCCTCTCTATGAAGAACAGTATTATCAATTGCAAATGCAACTTGATTTGCAAAAGGAAACAGATTATAAAGATCTTCTTTGATTAAAGGATTTTCTGAATATTTATTATCAATACTAATCATACCAATTACCCTTGTACCACTTAATAATGGAAGGCTTGCAGATTCATTTACATCTTCTTTTTTAAGAATTTTAACAAATTTTGAAAATTGTGATGTTTTTAATATAATTGGCTCCTTTTTTGTAAAGCAATGGTATACTTTTTTGTGTACTTGAGAAATATCTAATTTAATATTTTTCATTGATATATCAGGCATGTGAGAAGATTTTGCCCCCATTAATAATTTTTTTTGTTTGTCAAAAAGGTAAATTCTAACACGATCATAACCCCATAATTTAAATGCCTTAATTGTAAGCTCTAATATTTCATTAACATCCTCAGTGCACTGGATAGAATTACTTATATCATGTAAACTTCTTAAGAACTGATTTTGGATTTTTAATTTTTTCTCAAAAGATAATTCTTCAGTTTCTTCTATTTTTCCTGATTTTTCTATCTCTTCTGTTTCTTCTTTTGTTTTCTTAACCATGTTTATCACTTCATAACTATTTTCAGATTATTGTGTTTAGACTATTATGTTCAAACAGGTAATGTAAAACTGATTGTTGTACCCTGATTTAACTTACTTTTTATGGAAATTTTCCCACCAAATGCCTCTAGTATTTTTTTTACAATTGGTAATCCTAACCCTGAACCACCTTTAGTTCTAACCATATGTTCTTCTGCTTGATAAAATTTATCAAAAACAGTATCAAGATCTTGTTTTTTAATACCTTTACCATTATCCAAAATAGTAATTTCAATAAATTTCTCCTTTTTTTTAGTAGAATTAATAATTTTCTTTGCAGAGATTGTAATCATATCACCATTACCAATAAATTTAATACTATTATCAATGATATGATTCAATACTTGTATTAATTTTTGCTTGTCTACTACAATAAGTGGAATGTTTTTAGGAATATTGATTTTAATCTTAATTCTTTGTTTTTTTGCTAATTCAATTGTATTACATTCAGTTAAACATTGTTTTAAGGAAACACTAGTTTTGTTTAATTTCATATCGTCAGATTCTAATTTGGATATATCTAACATGTTATCAATTAGTTCAACCAGTACATCTGATTGGTCAATAATAATTTTTAATGCCTTAGATTGCCTATAATTAATGTCTCCAAACTTTCCTGAATTTAATAAAGAAGTATATCCTTTGATATTTGTTAAAGGTGTTCTTAATTCATGACTAACAGTACTTAAAAATTCAGTTTTCATATTTTCAGTTCTTCTTTGCTTTGTTATATCCCTAATTATACAAACTGCCCCAGAAAAAACAAGATTGTTATTATTGTTATTCTTACTAGTACTAGTTGTAGTAGTGATAGTAGTTCTTGTACTATTATTATCTAAAACAGGAGAAACTATTGCAGTTATAATCTTGTTAAGAGGTTTTATTTCAAATTCCAGGCAATCATCTCTAAAATTACATTTTTTACTTGAGTTTTTTTTATTTTTTTCTAAGTTTATATTATTTATATTTGTGGTCAAAGTATCTGGATCAATATATAGATTATTCAAACCATATTTTTTTAATTGTAAAATATGTTTACCAATAGCTTTTGAAGCATTAATGTCAAATATATCCTCAGCTGATTTATTAAAAACAATTATTTTATTAGCACTATCTGTTACAATAACCCCATCACCCATTGATTCTATAATTAATTCTTTCTTTATTCTTTCTTTTGAAGCTATACCTTTAACTTTTTTACCATATCGTTTTTCTGCTTTTAATTTTGAAACCATTTTATTAAATGATTCTACTAATCTCCCAAATTCATCATTGCTTTGCTTATCTATTTTCTGACTAAGATCACCTTCAGTTACTAGTTGTGTTCCAATAATTACCTTATCTAAAGGTTTAATTAACATATGAACAATAAACAATGAAATAAAAATAAGTAAAACAAAAGTTGCAATACCAATAGAGTAAAAGTTTTGAATAAACCCATCATATTTTAATGGAGTATTAATAACAACATTCCCTGTAACATCTACTATTGGTCTAGTTCCTAAAAATAAACCAACAAGAATTATAGATGAAACTAATAAAAACATAACTAACAACATTATTTTATTCTTTACTGATACCATTTCAAATGTAACTCCCTTAAGGATTAAATGATATTAACAGAGAGTAATTAAGTTATTTTATCAAATACTTGATTGAAATCAAGATTTTTTTCTTGAATTTCTTTACCAGATAACATATTAACGTCTAGTTTTAATTCTTTAAAGTTTGAATCAATATAAGGTAACATTTTTTCAAAGGCTACTTTAACTTCTTCATCTACACCTTTCATATCGCCAATTAAAACAAAATTATTATTAATTGTATGACCTAAAAAACAATTTTGACCTAAAGTATTATTATTAATTAATCTCTGAAAGAGAACAAGTAATTCATTATGTTTCTTATAACCCTTTTCATCTGCAAACTTGCTTAAGCCATTTAACTTAAAATTATAAACATTAAAATATTTATTTTCAGCAATGTATTTATTCAACTCTTCTAGGATAAGATTTTTATCAGGTAATTTTGTGATTGGATGTTTACCAATTTGAGTTGAATGTTTCAGATTAAGATTAATTCTTGCTTCTAACTCAAGTGGATCAAATGGTTTTGTAATATAATCATCAGCCCCAACATCAATACCATCTATTTTATCTTTAATTTCTCCTTTTGCACTAAGTATAATAACATGAATATGTGAAGTTAATGGATTTTCTTTAAGAATTTTACAAACCTCATATCCACTCATACCAGGCATCATTAAATCTAAAACAAGAAGATCTACTTTGTTCTTTTTTAAAACTTCTAAAGCTTCATTTCCTGAATATGCTTCAAAAATATTAAATTTATCAGAAGCTAAACTTAATTTAATAAGATTTACAACATGTGGTTCATCATCTACAACTAAAATATTTGGTTTCTGTTGTTGTTCTGTTAGTTTCCATAATTTTGCCTGAGCAACTTCTTGTTGTGTAACTAAATTTTGTGCTTGTAATACTTCTAAATATTTAGAAATAGTTAACCTATTATGTTGAATTTGTTTAGAAATCTCTGTAGATGATGCCCCAAACTCTGTAGTTTTTAAAAATTGTAATATTTTATCTTTAATATTATTGTTATTATTGTTATTGATGTTAATCACCTGCTTTATGAATAATTATTTATCTACCATTAGTTATAGTATCTCATTTAAGGATTTGTTATAACTTCAAATTTAATATCAGATTAATATTTAGTTTCTAAATTAATTTAAACACTTAAAAAATAAAATTATTTGGACATGTTTAAGTTTAATTTTATTCTCTTAACTAATTCCATTGGATCAAATGGCTTTGTCATGTAATCATCAGCACCAACATCAATTGCATGTAATTTATCATTCATTTGACTTTTTGCACTTAATATCAAAACTGGAACATTCCTTGTTTTAGGATTTTCTCTTAATGCCTTACATAATTCATAACCATTGACACCAGGCATCATTAGATCTAAAACAACTAAGTCTGGTATGCTTTTATCAATATGCATTAGTGCTTCTCTTCCAGAATAAGCACCAGTTACATTATATTTATCTTTGTTCAAGCTAAGCTTAATTAGATTTACAATGTGTGGTTCATCATCCACAATAAGTACATTTTTTCTTTCTTCCATATTACCACCCCCTAATGGTTCTTGCGATAAACACTTATGATAAACATATAAGATAAACAGATATTTAATTGTTTTGCTTATATTTTATATAGAAATAAGAAAAAGAAGGTAAAGGATTAAGTAAAGATGTAATTAAAAGAGTAGATAAAAAAGTAAATGACATACAAAAAAGGAAGTAATAATCAAATTAGTTAATAAAAAAACACAGAATTAATTAACAACCTTAGAACTTATTAATAATCAATCTGCCCTTCTTAGCATGTATAACTACTTCATTCTTTTCATCAAAATCAGTTAAATTAGTAATCATTTCAGGCAGAATTATTCTTTTACTCCTTATTGTTAGATTTGTAATTATTTCTTGAGGTGTTGCATTATCTGTATCAACACCACATTCCATTAAAATATCCTTAGTATTAACACTATCTTGCTTTTTCTTTACACGCTTAGAAGCTTCTTTTGCTAAAAATTTAGCAATCTTATCAGCAAGATCTACTTTTGTTGCTTTAGTAATTCCTTGTAAACCTGGACTTAAATTAAGCTCAATTACAACAGGACCTTTAACACTCTGAAGAATATCAACACCACAAATATCACAATTTAAAGCTTGTGCTGCCCTTACTGCTAATTTTTTTGTATGTGTATCAAGTTCAATTGCTTCCCCAGTTCCACCAGCATGAATATTTGCTCTTTTTTCTTCTTTAGCTGCTTTTCTCTCCATTGCTGCAACAACCTTATCACCAACTACAAAAGCCCTAATATCAGTTCCACCTGTTTCTACATATTCTTGAATAATAAATGGCTGGTTTAAAGTTGTAAGAGCATCTAACATAGAACTTGCACTAGGATAACTATCAGCAAACATAACGCCTTTACCATGAGAACCCTCTGGAAATTTCATTATAATTGGATAATTAATGTTTTCTAGTAAATTTTTAGCTGCCTCAGTTGTAGGAGTTAAATAAGTTTTAGGCATAGGAATACCAGCCTGTTGTAGCTTTAATTGAGTTAATAATTTATTATGACCAAGAGTAAAAGCACTTGAACTAATTGGAAGATAACATTTTGAAGAATATGTAGCAGTTATTGCCCTTAAAATTTGGGCGTATCTATGAGATCCTTTTGCATAGATACAATCATATTCACCTAATGGTTTATTATCATACAAAATCTCCATATCTTTCTTACCTAATTTAACCTCTAAAGCCCTTACATCAATAGCATCCACACTATCAAAATACTTTCTCATTGCCTCTAAAGTCCATTGTGAACTTGTACTTCCTAAACTTATTAATGCTGCTTTCATTTTAATGTTATTTTTATGTTATTTTTATTAAATTTAATCTATTTCATTATCTGCATTACAAGTATCAATTAAAAATTTACCTTGCCTTAACAAATCCTGACCAATTAACATTTTGTATTTCATTTTTGTTCTATCTGCGATAGTAAATTGAGTTTTAAGTTTCTTCCCTGCAATTGTAACTGAACCTTCAACAATAGGCCTTAATGTTGCACCATGTGCACTTTTAACCATCTTTGTTTTTAAAACTGGACCTAATCTCAAAGAAGCAGCTAGCTTAACATCAATTGAACTTCTAGTTGCACCAGTATCAATTCTTGCAATAATTTGTTTATTAGTTGTTTTATTTCCTGATAAACTTACTTTTTCATATAAACCAATAATCTGATTATTTTTAATTGATTCTGACATAGATAGAATAGAAGAGGATAATGTTTATAAAGGTTGTGGATGTAAAATGCTGTGTATAAAGTCCCTCTCCCAAATATGAATAAAAGTCATTATTAAAGAAAACTAATTCATTAATTATATAAAGTAAATTAAAAGATTCAATATTAAAGATTGAATTGTAAATAATTAAAGATAATAACTAAAAATCAATATAATAATTAAAATGACAGATTATAGGAAAATTGCAAAAGAAGCACTATGGGTTTATTTATTAACAATGTTAATAATTCCCAGTGGATTCTTAGTTAGAATATTATATGCACATAATCTAAGTATTATTGATTATGGTTTATTTTATGGATTATTTGCATTTTTTGGTTTTTTTGGATTTGTTAGAGATTGGGGATTAAGTTCAGCAACATATTTCTATGCGAATAACTATATTATACATGGACAAAAAAATAAAATTAAAACATTATTTTTTCTTAATCATGGATTTAAAATCATATTATCTGCCCTAATTGGAGTAGGGATGTATTTATTTAGAGGAATAATCACATCAGGAATTTTCAAGAATGAAGGCAATATAGGATATATATTTGATATTTTTATTATTTTTTGGGTTATAACAACAATATGCAAATCTAATTACATCTTTTTTAATATATTTCAAGAACAAAGAATTTCTAAATTTCTTGAATTTTTAAATTGGTTTTTAATAATAATCCTATCATTAATTGGGTTCCAACTTTATGAGGCATACAAAGTACCAGTAGTAGCATATTTAATTGCAATGGTTGTTGTATGTGTATTATCCATGTTAATATTTTCAATCAAACATAATGATTTATTTAAAAATGATTTTTACAAGGGTTCAGATTTAGGAAAAGAAGTTTTAAAGTATGCAAGTGCTGTTGTCATAGGTGGTTTTTCTACTATGGTATTAGCACACATTGATTTATTTCTGATCCAATTAATGATTGGTGCTGAAAAAGTAGCATATTATTCATCTGGATTTGCTCTAGCAAGTTTATTGATGATGATTGTAACACCATTAACAATAATTATTCAACCATTATTTTCAAAAATTTGGCATCAGAACAACAAAGAAGAATTATCAAAATTAATTAGTTTTATCCTGAATAATATATTAATATTTATTCTGCCATTTTCTTTATTTTGTTTCACATTTGCAGTCCAAATAATAACATTAGTATATGGTTCAAATTTTATTGAATCTGTAATCATATTAAAATTATTTAGTTTTTCATTTATTATCAAAGTAATTAATAGTATATTATTCTTAGTATTATGGTCAATTGGAAAACCAAAACAAAGTAGTAAAATATTAATTATTGCAGGTGTATTAAATGTAACATTAGATGTATTATTGATTAGTGTAATGGGTAATGTTGGGGCAGTAATTGCTACTAGTTTCTGTTATTTGCTAATGATGGTTCTTTGTCTAAGAGAAATACTAAAAGAAATAGATATCAAATTCAATATCAGTGAAATTACAAAAATTTTATTATCCTCGCTTGCTTTTTTAATTATTGCATTTACAATAAAAGGTAAAATAATCATATTTGATGTAGGCATAGATAAAATTAATTTCCTATTAAATGGTGGAATAGTATTTGGAATAGCATTAATTGTTTATACAATATGTTTATTATTATTAGGAGTAATTACTAAGGAGAAAATTGAAATTGTTAGAAGTCTATTTAACTTAAGATTTAAGAAGAAAAATCGATAATAAGTATAATTATGTATTATTAATGCTGAATTTGTAATAAAACTTTTAAATTGGATTGAATTACACCACAAAAGAAAGATAAGAACAATAAAGAGTATAGAAATATAAAATATAGAGACATAGGTTAGAATAATGATTAAGAAAATATTATTAATAATGCCACCATTGAGATTTGAAACACCACCTTATTTTACTTATAGTTTACCAATTCTAGCAGCATCACTTGAAAAAGAAGGTTTTGAAGTAGAAATATTAGATCTTGAATTACATAAGACTATAATAAACAAAAGAGGATTAACAAGATTAATTTGTTCTAAAAAATTTGATATAATGGGTATTTCAGGATTAATTACATCATATACAACAGTTCAAATGTTAATGGATATTACAAGAAAACAGTTCCCTAAGAAGAAAATAATTTTAGGTGGGGGACTAGCATCATCTGTTCCTGAACATTCATTAAAAGTAATGAAAGCAGATTATGTTGTATATGGAGAAGGGGTGATATCAACACCAAATCTAATTCACGCATTAAACAATAATAAAAAATTAAAGAATGTTAAAGGAATATGTTATATGAGCAAAGGAAAGATGATTAAGACAGAGCCACAACCATTAGTTAGAAATCTTGATGATCTTCCTAGACCAGCATATCATTTAATGGATATGAAAAAATATATCAACCATTATGATAAATTATCTGGATTTAGGAAAAACATGAGAATAATGACTGGAGTAGGATGTATTGGACAATGTACTTATTGTTTTAGAATTTGTGGAAAAGGATCATACAGACTATATTCAATCCCTAGAGTAATCAAAGAAATGAAATATTTTATTAAAAAATATAATATTAAACATTTTAATTTTATTGATGAAGAATTCCTAGTTGCAAAAAGTAGAGTAATAGAATTATGTAAACAAATGAGAAAGCATAAGATTAATGTAACATGGAAATGTTGTTCAAGGGTTGATTCAATTAATCCAGAAATTGTCAAAACAATTAAGAAAGCAGGTTGTGTTATTGTTGGATTAGGAATTGAATCAGGATCTCAAAAAATTTTAGATAATATGAAGAAAAATGTTAAAGTTGAACAAACTAAGAAAGCACTTAGAATACTAAGAAAATACAATATGCCTCACGGCGGTACAATGATGTATGGCATGGTTGGTGAAAATAAAGAAACTGTAAAAGAAACAATCAGGTTTTGTAGAGAAATGGAACATGATGTAGAATTCTTTTGGACAACACCATATCCTGGAACAGAAATATATAATGATTTAGTAAAACAAGGAAAAATAAAAGATGAAAAAGAATTTTTTGAGAAATTATCTGATGCTTATCAATTTTTAATTAATTTAACAGAATTTAAGACTGATGAAGAAGCAATATATTGGAAAAAATATTTACAGAGAAAAATTAAAATCCCATTATATAAAAAATTATACATTAGAGTTAGAGATAAAGGTCTTTGGAATTTAGACTTCCAAATTTATGATTTTATGAAAAGACGTTTATTTCCAGAAAAGTATTTTGAATCTAAATATACCACTAAAAAAAGAGCATTTTAAAGAATATAAAAAACATCTATAAACATACATAAATTTGATTTAAAACATTATAACTAAGGGTTTGAATATGAACATAAAAACATTAATTAAAATTTATAGAAAAATTGCTTTTGATCAACGTAAAGAGTATGATAAAATTGCATTTAAGTATATGAAAAAGTGTAGAAATATTCTAGATGTTGGATGTGGAATTGGAAGATTTATTTCATTATCACCAAAAAGAATAAGTGGAATAGACCATAGTGATGATAGTATTAGAATATGTAAGAAAAAAGGTTATAATGTAACAAAAGCTAATGTTAAAAACTTACCTTTTGATTCTGGCTCTTTTGATGGGGTTCATTCATCACATGTTATTGAACACCTATATCCAGAGTATGCATACGAAATGCTAACAGAACTTGTCCGTGTTTTAAAAGTTGGTGGAATCATGGTTATAAGATCTCCAATGTTATATGAGGGGTTTTTTGATGATTTTACACATGTTAAACCTTATCATCCAAAAGCATTATTTCATTATCTAATAACAGAAGAAAAAACAGATCAAACTACAAAAAGTCCAATTAATGCTAAATTTAAGCTATTAAAACTGAAATATAGAAGAGCACCATTGTTTTTAGGCATTGAAGATACTAAATTATTCTTTTTAACTCCTATTTTTAACTTATTATATGGATTTGGCATTAGTTCATTTAAAAAAACAGGTTATATGCTGATTCTTAAGAAAATAGCTTAAATTGTAATTATGAGATCTGTATTTTTTATTAAATGTCCTTTATAAGAGAGATTTTATGTAATTAATAAGGTTTTGAGTTATGGGTAATGTGTTTTGAGTTGGTTCTGTGTAAATCAGTTGTGAGATTTGGTTATGAGTTAATTAGTTTTTAGAAAAATGTAGTAATACTCATAACCACTTACTGATAACCAACTCAAGACATAAAACTCATTACTCATAATTATAACATATAATATAAACTACTCTATATATAAATATATATCTTCCATAAAGCTTATAAATAAAACTAGGTTCTTTCAGTATTGAAATGGGTGTGTAAAAGATAGAAAAGCAGGGATACCCATAAAAAGAAAATGAATAAATTAGAAACATTTGAACAATATTTTGCAACTAGTACAGGAAGCATAAACATACCTAGTATGATATTAGCTTTATTTCTAGCAGCATTACTTTCTTACATTTTAGGTAAATTATACATTAAATATGGCAGCTGTTTATCAAATAGAGCAAAGTTTGCAGGAAATTTCATGATTCTTACAACTACTACAACATTAATCATAAGTGTTGTTAAATCTTCATTAGCATTATCTTTAGGTTTAGTAGGAGCATTATCTATTATAAGGTTTAGAGCAGCGATTAAAGAACCTGAAGAATTAGCATTTTTATTCCTAACTATTGCAATTGGACTTGGTTTTGGTGCTAATCAATTTTTAATTACAATCATAGCATTTGTAATAATATCATTTTTAATAATATTAAGACACTGGTCAAAGAAGAAAAGTGTTGAAAATAATATGAATTTAACAATTAATAGTAAAAAATCAGATAAAGTTACATTAAAGAATATATCATTTGTACTAAATAGATATTGCACATCTGTAAATCTAAAAAGGTTTGAGAGCTCAAATGAAATTATTGAAGCATCTTTCTTTGTAACATTTGATTCATTTAATGATCTTGAAAGAGTTAAAAAAGATTTAGAAGATCTATCTAAAACAATTAATATTAATTATCTGGAAAGAGAGTAATTGAAGAATTCCCTTAGACTTTTAAGAGAGATCATAAAAACCCAAATAGTTGATGATATAGGGTATCCAAAAAATGATAATTAAAAAGAAAAAATATAAAAAAAACATATTTTCTTCTATTCTCAAAAAGATATTTAATAAGAAATCTTTAATTATATTAGGAATATTTTTACTAATTGCATGTTTCTTAGTTGGACTATTATCAGGTTTAGCAGTAAGTGGATTTTTTGGAAGCTTAGACAATCCATCTCAAAATGCAATTGGAATTATTGATGCAATTGGAATTAAAACTATTGCAAGACCATTAATTCCAAAAATGCAAGATGTGATTTATACAATCAATGGAATTAAAGAAGAGAATATTAAGATCCCATTAAACATTATCAAGGGATTCTTTTCCAAACCTGAGAAAATCTACATTGATATTGCTTTTGAGGATTATCAAAAAATAGCATACAAAAGAGAGAAAAGTTTAGCATTGAGAGTTCATTTAACTGAAGATGATGATTATGTTCCAGGAACAATTAGATATAATGATGAAACATACAAAGTAAAACTAAGATTAAAAGGAGATTTATTAGATCATTTAAGATCAGATAAATGGTCTTTTAGAATTAAAATAAGAAATAGCAAAACCTTATTTGGTATGGAAACGTTCTCTATTCAAACACCTAAAGCAAGAAATTGGCTAAATGAAATTGTTTATCAACATGTTTTGAAAAAAGAAGGTATAATTACACCAAGAACTAAATTTTTAGAAGTAGTAATAAATGGAAAAAATAAAGGCATATATGAGTTAGAAGAACATTTTGATAAAATCATGATTGAAAACAATTTGTTAAGAGAAGGACCAATAATTAAATTTAATGAAAATCTAAGATATATTAACAAAGTCTATTCTCCAAGTATTGGTTATAACAATAATGCAGGTGTTTATCTTTTTACAGATATAGATTCATTACAAACAAATAAAATAATGAAAAATCCAGTATTATTTAATCAATTTGATGTTGGAAAAAATAGAATAGAATTATTTAGACAAGGAAAATTAAAAACTAGTCAAGTTTTTGATAGTGAAAAGTTAGCTAAATATTTTGCATTATCTGAGTTAACAGGGGCACAACATGGTTTATTCTTCCATAATCATAGGTTTTATTATAATCCTGTTACAACTAAGTTAGAACCAACTGGATTTGATGGTGATGCAGGAAAAGAAATTGTAGACCTCATATTTGTAGATGATCATTTATGGATAAGAGAATTATTTAAAGATGTTGATTTTTTTGAAGCTTATATTAAAGAGCTTGAAAAGATATCTAATAAAGAATATGTTGATAATATATTTTCAGAATTAAAAGAAGAAAATAAAAGAAATATAAACATACTTCACAAAGATAATCCATTTTATCATTTCTCTAAAGATGTTTATTACAATAACATGGAAATAATTAACAAATATCTTAATCCAGGAAAAGCATTGCAGGCTTATTTTTATCAGCAAAAAACTATTATAAAAGAAAGAACAGAAATTAAGGAAAGTGTTATTGTAAAAGTAAGTAATGTTCAATCAATGCCTTTAGTTATAGAAAATGTAATGCTTGAAGTAGAAAATCAGAAAATTGAATTACAAACTGAAGAAAAACAGATTCTTTTACCCTATTATCCTGAAGAATTCCCAGAATACAAAAAATTAGAATTTATTATACCTAAAGAATTTGAATGGAAAGATGAATATGCAAAAAATATGAGTATTAACTTTAAAATTTTAGGTACAGAAAAATTAAGAAGTGAAAAAATAATTCCTTGGTCTAATTTAGATGATAATTTTATAGAGGATGATATTATACTTAAAGAAAGTAATATTGAAGAATTTGAATTTATAGAGATTATAGAAAATGATGATGATAATAAAAAAATTCAAATTAAAAATGGAAAATGGGACATTAATAAGGACATAATTATCCCTAAAGGATACACAGTATTTTGTAATGAAGGAACTACAATTAACCTAATAAATAATGCAATTATGTTATCATACTCACCAATAATATTTATTGGATCAGAAGAAAAGCCAATAAAAATAATATCATCAGATAGTACTGGAGAAGGATTAGTTCTATTAAATACAAATAATGAAAAAAATATAAATGACAAAGAAAGCAAATCTGAGTTAAGACATGTAATATTTGATAATTTAGGTACACCTTCAAAAAAAACATGGCAATTAACAGGTGCAGTTACATTTTATGAGTCTGATGTTGAAATTGAAAACTGTAAATTTCTAAATGCAAGATCTGAAGATGGATTAAACATTATAAGATCAAAGTTTGAAATGAAAAATACAATAATTGAAAATACATTTTCAGATGCTTTTGATATAGACTTTGGAGAGGGAATTTTAGATGGTATTTTCTTTATGAATTGTGGAAATGATTGTTTAGATACATCCGGAAGTAATATTGAAGGGAATAACATAAATGTAGTAAATGTTGGAGATAAGGGAATTAGTATTGGAGAAAAAAGTAAAGCTGTTCTTACAAATGTAAATGTAAGAAATGCATTTATTGGTATAGCAAGTAAAGACCAATCTGAATTGATAATCAATAAGCTATCTGTTGCAGACTCAAAATATGGGATAGGAATATATCAGAAAAAAGCAGAGTATGGTTCAAGCAAAATTAGAATTGAAAATTATGAATTGGAAAATAATAACCAAAGACACATAACTGAAGAAGGTTCTGTATTGATTTTAGATGATGAGATTATAAATGGTCAAGAAAAAAAGGTTTATGATATATTATATGGAGTTGAATGATTAGTAAAATCAATAAAAGAATTAAATTAAAATGATACACAAATTCCTAAATCCTAAAAAATTCAGATATGAAAGAAAGTTTCTTGTAGAAGAACTTGGAAAGAAAGAAGCATTATTTGTTATTAAAGAAAATCCAGCAATGTTCTCAGAAATATTTCACGAGCGAAGAATAAACAATATTTATTTTGATTCAAGTAACATGGAAAGTTATCATGATAATGTAATGGGAAATAGTCAAAGAGTAAAAATAAGAATTAGATGGTATAATGATTTATTTGGTCATATTAAAAAACCAGTTTTAGAAATCAAAATTAGAAATAATGAATTAGGCTCAAAACAATCATATCAATTAAAACCATTTATTCTTGGAAACAATACATCAAAAGATTGGTTAATAAAAGAAGTTATTTGTAAGTCCAGTCTTCCAAGATGGTTAGTAGAACACATAAAATCTCTTAAATTTGCTTTGTTAAATAGTTATACAAGAAGATATTTTAGATCTGCTGATAAAAAATATAGAATAACAATAGATTATGATCTAAAATTTAATGAAATATTTCAGAATAACAATAAATTTGTTAAAACAATCAACCATAAAGAGTATATAATATTAGAACTGAAATATGAAAGAGATGCCGATGAAGGTGCAGAGAATATTACTAACAGTTTCCCATTTAGATTAACTAAGAGTTCAAAATTTGTATCAGGAATAGATTCTATTAGTGAAGCATAATTAAGTTAAATCCAACCAATAATATATGAAGATATATTAAAAAATATATATTAACATTTATCAAGAAAATGAAATTAAAAATAAGCAAAAACATTTACCAGAGCATATACAAATATTTAGATTATATTAGATATTATGGTATTTTTAATTCCATTACACGTCTACCAAATTATTTGTTAGAAAAAGCATGGAATGTTTTAATTGATTACCCGGCAAGTAAGCTAATAGGATCAAAACAAACTAAGAAACTATATTTCAATTTATTTAAACTGAGATGTGAATATGGTCTTTTTTTAGGAAAAAAGAGATTATGGATTGGAAATTATACAATGCAAAGGGTCTATAAAATAGTTTATGTTGATATTAAAAAAATAAAATATAGAACTGATCAAAAAGGATCACCATTTTTTATTGAATCTGGAAAATGGGATAAAAATAAAAGAAAAATACCATTACATCCAACAATAAAACAATTATTTGTTGATCATTATGATTATAAAGAAACACAACAATATAAAAATATGAAAAAAGCAGTATTAAAGGGTGAATATAACAAAAGTTATTGGTGCAGAACATTAAAAGAAGTAGATAAATATTTTGAAATATTAATCTCAGCATATGATAGTATTAAGAAAAAAGGATATAAAACACAACTACAACTAAAAAAAATCAACAAAAAAGGAAAATATAATAGACTAGATGAGATTAGAGTTTCTATTGATAGAAATGGAAATTATCTTATGGAAAACTCAGGAAATCATAGATTAGGAATTGTAAAATTATTAAAGATTAAAAAAGTACAAGTAGTAATAATAAGAATCCATTATTTATGGTGGAAGAAGATTAATAAGATTTAAAAAGATTAAATATGGGATTTAGAAATGATTACGTTTTCAACACAATTGGTTAAATAAAATGGTTAAATATGGTGCAAGATTAAATAAAGATGATTTAAGATATTTAAAAAATCGTTTAGATGAATTAAACCAAGATATATTAACATACAAAAACATAAATTTGGTAGAAAAGTGTGAATTAGAGTTAATTTATAGTAATCAATCTAAATTTTTAATTTCTAGTGCATTTAATAAATTAAAACATATAAGAATGAGTTTAAGATCAATTATTTCAAAACCAAAAAAAGGTAATCAAAATAAAATTTTATTTTTATTGTACACTAACAGCCATATTAACAATAGCAGATCTATAATAAATGAGTTAGGTGAAAAAGCATTGGTTGTAAAAAAAGATGGATTTACTAATCATGTTGCAAAAAAACTTAAAAGAAATAATATAGAATTTAATGATATTGAAGGATATGATAAATCTAAAAAAAACATATCAACAGCTGAAAAATCATTAGACAAAGCATATAATGAATTAGTAAAAGAAGATAAGATTGAAAAACCAATGCTAAAATATATGTTTAAATCCTATTTCCCTGAGGTGATTAAATATATTGAATTAATAAACAACATGTTAGAATTTGAAAAACCAAAATTATTAGTTGTAATGAATGAAATTACAACATTAGGAAACATAGCTGTTTCTATTGCAAAAGAAAAAAAGATTCAAACATTATGTATCCAACATGGAGCAATAGCAAATAATCCAGGTAGTTTTGTACCTGTTTCTGTTGATAAAGTAGCAGTTTGGGGAGAATATTCAAAAAAAGTAATGATGGAACATAATACACCTGAAGAAAAAATAGTTATAACAGGTGCCCCACAATTTGATATATTAAAAGATTATAATAAGGGAATAACACCTAAAATTGCAAAAGAAATTGGTTTAGATATAACAAAAAAATATGTTTTAATTACAACACAAAATTATCCATTTATGGAAGATGTACTAAGATCAGTATGTAATACTGTAAAATTAATTCCAGAATTACAATTAGTAATTAAAACACATCCATCTGAGTATTTTGCTGATAAATATGTCAAAATTGCTCAAAAATCAGGAATTAAAAGCATAGTTACAAGTAAATACCTGTATCCTTTATTAAAAAGCTGTAGTGCAATGATAACTGTTTCTTCAACTACTGGTATGGAAGCATTGATGATGAAAAAGCCAGTAATTACTGTTAATTATACTGGATCTGAAGATCCTATGCCCTATGCAGAAAATGGGGCAGCAATTGGTGTATATAAAGAAGAAGAATTGTTACCAGCTATAAAAGCAGTAATAAATAATGATGATAATAATGATAAAATAAATGAAATAATTAAGAAATCTAAAAATTTCCTATATGATAGATGCCATGTAATTGATGGAAATGCATCTCAAAGAATTGTTGAATTAATCCACAAAATAAGTAATTAATCTAATAATCAAAATTTGCCAATTTTAAATTGTCTCGCCAACTATCCCTATGCTGAAGCATGGAGCATAACCTGAGCATAGCTCAGCTGTGCACAAAATACTACGCATTTTGTTGTATTAGGGGTTCGTAAATTGATTGGCAAATTTTCATTCTTTCAAATTAAAGCGAACTGTATCCTACATCCACAACTTGAAATATGTGGTCTTAGGACTTTAATTTGAAATAACCTAAAAAATCTATTTCTTTATAAATAAACTCTTAAATTTTAAGACAAAATGACAAAAAAAGATTAGTTTTTCGCAAACTTTATAAAAAGTTTAGGGATATTAAAAACAATGAAAAAACCAAAAAAATTAGATGATAAAAATTGTGCAATATTAAGATTATTGCAAGAAAACTGCAGAATGTCACTTACAGAAATTTCTAGAAACGTTGGATTATCTGTTGATTCTGTTAAAAAGAGAATTAATAAGATGATAAATGAAAATGTCTTCTTTCCTAAAATCCAGTTAAGACCTAGGAACTTTGGCTATAATAATGTAGTAGATATTAAAATAAAGATTCAGAATTATAATGAAGAAGAAATAAATGAATTTATTACATACCTAAAAGAACATCCAAGAGTTGTTGAATTATTCTCTATTGCTGGTGATTGGAACTTCTCAATTGTAATAATTGCAAAAGATGCACTTGAACAAGGAAGATTAACTGAAGAGATTAGAAATAGATTTAGTAAAATTATTGCTGGTTGGTCAGAATCATTAACTACTAAGGCATATAAATTTGAAGAATATGATATGACTAAATTAATGGAATAGTAGAATATAATATGTTTAGAAAATATTTAGTATTTAGTGTAATATGAGATGGAGATTAAATTAACAAAGCATTAAGGTGATAAATTGTACAAAAATAAAAAAATAGTAACTATAATTCCTGCAAGAGGTGGCAGTAAAAGATTGCCAAGGAAAAACATATTACCATTAGCTGGAAAACCATTAATTGGCCATAGTATTGAAAGTTCTTTAAAAAATAGTTATATAGATAAAACAATAGTATCTACGGATAATTCTGAAATTGCTGAGATAAGTAGTAAGTATGGTGCAGAAGTTATAATGAGACCTGAAGAAATTGCTACTGACACTTCCCCGCCAATAGAAGCATACAAACATGTATTATCAAAACTTGAGCAAGAAGGTTATTTAGCAGACATAATTATTGTTTTGCAACCAACAAATCCATTAAGAACTAATGAAGAGCTTAACAAAGCAATAGAAATGATTATAGATAATGAAGCAGGAATTGTGATTTCTGTAAATCAAAATAAAATTAGCCATAAATGGCTCTTAAAAATTGATAATAGTAGTAAAGAAAACATGAATAAAACTAACTTAATCTTTAATGAAGAAGAAGGTATTAGAACACAAGATCAAGAAAAATCATATGAAGTAAATGGAAATATTTTTGGTTATAGTAGAGAAAGAATTCTGAAAGGAGATATTTATGATTATAATAATAATTGCGTTGCATTAATATCTAATAAAAAAGTTACAATTGATATTGATGATAAAGAGGATTTTGAGTTTGCTGAATTAATATTTGAAAAATTAAATGAAAATAAAATAGATCAAACTAAAGAAGATCAAATTAGAAAAGAACATGTAGAGATAGGTGAAAAAATGACAGATAATAAAATAATTGATAATAATAATAATAATAATAATAATAATAATAATGAAATTAGAATAGATACAATAACTGGAAAAAAAGTTATTGGGGAAAATCAACCTATTTTTATAATTGCGGAAGCTGGTGTTAATCATAATGGTGATTTTGAACTTGCAAAGAAGTTAATTGATGCTGCAAAATATGCAGGAGCTGATGCAGTAAAATTTCAAACTGCAAATGCAGAAGAAGTTGTTTCCAAAGGAGTTGAGATGGCTAATTATCAAAAAGATAATTTAGGAAGTAATGAATCACAATTAGAAATGATTAAAAAAATTGTTTTACCTTATGATGCATATCCAAAATTAAAAAGATATTGTGATGAAATAGGAATTTTATTCTTATCTGCACCACATTCAATTGAAGCTGTTGATTTTCTAGATCCATTAATGCCTTTATACAAAGTTCCTTCCCCAGATGTAAATAATTATCTAATGTTAGAAAAAGTTGCAGAGAAAGGAAAACCAATAATATTATCTGTAGGAATGTCAAATATGGCAGATGTTAAAGAAGCAATTAGTGTAATTAAAAATAAAGGCAATGAAAAAATAATAATATTACAATGTACAACTGATTATCCATGTGAATATGAAAATGTTAATTTAAGGGCAATGTTATCAATAAAAGAAGAATGTGGTGTAATGGTTGGTTACTCAGATCATACTATTGGTCTAGATGCAGTTAAAGTTGCAGCTAGTTTAGGGGCGATAGTATTAGAAAAACACTTCACATTAGATAAAAACTTACCAGGACCTGATCATAAAGCATCAATGACTCCTGATGAACTAAAAGAATTAATTGAAACTATTAAGAGAAAAGAATATTATGTAGATGAAAAAAATAAAGAAGTTCTACTTGGTAATTCAATTAAAGAGCCATGTGAAAAAGAAGTAGAAATTGCTAAAGTTGTTAAAAAAAGTATTGTTGCAAAACAAGCAATAGCTAAAGGAACAACAATTACTGAAGAAATGATAGCTTTGAAAAGACCTAGTACTGGAATTTCTCCAAAATTATTTAGAAAAGTTATTGGAAAAACTGCTAATGATGATATTCAAGAAGATGAACTTTTTAGTTGGGAAAAATTAAGCAGTGAAACATTAAGTTTTGATACAAATGTAAGTATAAATACAAAAATTAACACTAATACTAAAAATGAAGAAATTAGTGAAAAAACAAATACCAACAATGAAAAAATAAATACTGAACATGAAGAAAAAAATACTAACGCAAGGAAAGTATTAGTAATTGCAGCACATCCAGATGATGAAGTATTAGGTGTAGGCGGAGTATTATTAAAACATAAAGAAGCAGGAGATGAAATAAACATTTGTATTGTTACAAAAGGATATGTTCCTGAATGGGAAGAATCTGATATAAGAACAAAAGTAGAAGAAGGAGAAAAAATTGATCAATTCTTATGTGTAAAAAAAAGATTTAATTGTGGATTTCCAACTGCAAAGCTTAATGCAATCCCACATGGTGAATTTAATAAAAAAATTCAAGAAGTGATTGATGAAGTTAATCCTGACTTAATATATACACATTATGAAGAAGACATCCATAAAGATCACAGAGTTATATTTAATGGTGTCATGGTTGCAACAAGACCTATAAAAGATAAAAAAATAGATGTTTTGTGTTTTGAAACTGTTTCTTCATCAGAATGGAACAACCATCACTTCTCTCCAAACCATTATGTTAACATTACAAATCAGATTGACAAAAAAATAGAATTAGTTTCACTTTACAAATCAGAATTAAAAGAGTTCCCACATCCAAGAAGCAGAGATGGATTAAAAACTTTAGCAAGAAAAAGAGGAATGGACATATGCATACCATATGCAGAAGCATTTAAGATTGTGAGGAGCTTTAGTTAATTTGAAATTTAAAAAATTATTGAAAAAGAATAATAATAACAATAATAAACATACAAAAAATGGAACAGAAAAAAATAATTTGGTTGTCTGCCAACAAATTCGGATATGAAATGCTAAAAGAAGCAATTAACTTAGGAATTAAAGTAGATGCAATCATTACATTAAAAGAAAATACTAAAACAATTATGTATGATGGTATTGATAATAAAAAATGGCAAGATTTTGGAATCAAAGTCCATTACATAGAAAGAATAAATAATGAAATTGAGTTGTTAAAAGAAATATCTCCAGATATAATAATGATGTGTGGTTGGAGACAAATTATTGATAAGGAAGTAATAGACCTGCCAAGAAATGGAATGATTGGTTTTCATCCTACATTATTACCAAAAGGAAGAGGACCTGCTCCATTAATTAATTCAATTATGAATGGATTTAAAGAATCAGGTATTACAATGTTCTATGTTTCTGAAGGTATTGACACAGGAGACATAGTTGGTCAAGAACCATTTATTATTGAAGAAAATGATCATGTATCTGATGTTTATGAAAAATCAACAAATGCTGCAAGAATGTTAATTAGAAAATACATGCCAATGTTAGTGAATGTTAATGGTGATGTTGGTAATAATTTTAATAATAATAATAATAATAATAATAATAATAATAATAATAATAATAATAATAATAATAATAATAATAATAATAATAATAATAATAATAATGCACCACGAATTAAACAAGACGAAAGTAAAGCAACTATTTTTGAGAAAAGAAGTTTAAAAGATAATAAAATTGATCTTGAAACTGAAAATATAGATGAGATTTACAAAAAAATAAGAGCATTGTCTAAACCATACAAAGGAGCATATATAGAAAAAGATGGTAAAAAACTAATAATATGGAATGCTGAATTAGTTGAAGATAAAATTAGTAATTGTATTAATTCAATGACAAAAAATAAGGTAAGTGATAAAATGATTTATGAAAATAATATGAATAAAAAAAGAAAGATCTGTGTATTAACTGGAACAAGAGCTGAATTTGGTGTTATGAGACCTACAATTAAAATGATTCAAGATGATCCAAATTTAGAATTATCACTTATTGCTACTGGAATGCATTTATCTGAAGAGTTTGGAATGAGTATTAATGAAATTAAAAAAGAAGGGTTTGAGATAACTGAAACTGTTGAAATGGATCCAAAAGAAGATAGTAATTTATCAATGGCAAAAGGTGTAGGACAAGGCACAATAAAGATTGCAGAAGCACTTGATAGAATTAAACCAGACATATTCTTAATTGTGGGAGATAGAACAGAAGCATTAGCAGGTGCAATTGCTGCTGCATACATGAATGTAATTATTGCTCATGTGAGTGGAGGAGATATTTCTAGAGCAGGACTAGATGAATCAGTTAGACATGCTATAACTAAATTATCCCATATTCATTTCCCAACTAATGCTGAAAGTGGAAAAAGACTTATTAAATTAGGAGAAGATGAATGGAGAATTCACTTAGCAGGTGCCCCTTGTTTAGACGTAATTCTAAAACAAGATTTTTATGATAAAAAAGAAATTGAAGAAAAGTTTAAATTAGACTTAGAAAAACCATATTTTGTTGTACTACAACATTCAATAACAACTGAACCTGAAAAAGCCGAAGAACAAATAACTGAAACATTAGAAGCAATTAAAGAACTAGAAACACAAACAGTTGTTATTTATCCTAACTCAGATTCAGGAGGAAGAAAGATAATTCAAAAGATAAAAGAGTATGAACAATTACCATTTGTAAAAGCATATGTTAATCTACCTCAAAAAGAATATTATAGTTTATTAAGAAATACTAGTGCGTTAATAGGTAATTCAAGTAGTGGAGTAATAGAATCTGCTTCATTTAATCTGCCTGTTGTAAATATAGGTATAAGACAAGAAGACAGAGCTAGATCCAATAATGTTGTTGATTGTAAACATAATAAAGAAGAAATAATTAATTGTATAAAAAAAGTTATGTCTGATGAATTTAAAGAAACATTAAAAGATTGTAAAAGTGTATATGGAGAGGGAAATACTGCAAAAAAGATAGTTGATATAATCTCAAGAGTTGAATTAAACAAAAACCTGCTTCAAAAAAAGAATGCATATTGATTATAGGTAAATCATGCATGTATATTAATTATAATAACAAAAAAACAAAAATGAAACAAGAACAAAGAAACAGATTATTAGAAGAAAGAAATAATTTAGATACTGATTTTGTTAGTGAAAAGAGTAAAATAATCAACATTAAAATTCTTGAGTTGAATGAGTTAAATAATGCCAGAAATATTGGAATATATTATCCTAAAGATTGTGAAGTTGATACTAAAGAATTAATTAAAAAGTTAATTGAAAATGGAAAAAATGTGTTTTTGCCAAAAGTTATAAAAAATAATGATAAAGACATAGATAATGATGAAATGGAATTCAAAGAAATAAAAAACTTTGAAGAACTTGTTTATGGAGAGTATGGTATAAAAGAACCTAGTGAAAATTCGAGAAAAATAAATGCTGAAGAAATAGATGTATTAATTATGCCTTGTGTTGGAGTTGACACAAAAGGCAATAGAATTGGTAGAGGAAAAGGGTATTATGACAAATATCTTGAAAGTGTAAGCAAAGCAAAGAAGATTTGTGTTGCATATGATTTTCAAATTATAGATAATGAAATAGAAAAAGAAGCACATGATAAAAAAGTAGATATAATAATTACAGAAAGTAAAATAATTACAACTGATGAAATAATTAATTCAAACGCATTTAAATTATTAGATGGAAAAAAGTTAGCAGATCAAATTAATGAAAAAGTTAAGCAAGAAATTAATTCATATTCTAATAAAGAATTAATAAAAGTTCCTAAGCTAGTTGCTATAATTGTAGGAGAAGATCCTGCATCAAAATTATATGTTAGAATAAAAGGAGAAAAATGTAAAGAAGTTGGAATTAATTTTGAAAAATTGAGTTATTCTGAAGAGATGGATGAAAATGAATTAATAAATGAAATAGAAAAACTAAACAATGAAAAAGAAGTAACTGGAATAATGATACAATTGCCTTTACCAAAACATCTAGACAAAGAAAAAATAATTAATAAAATTAGTGTTAAAAAAGATATTGATGGCCTTACTCAAGAAAACAGAATATTACTTTCTCAAGGAGATGAAAGCTTAGCATGCTGTGCCCCAAAAGGGATTATGAGGTTATTAGATGAAAATAATATTGAGCTTAAAGGAAAAAATATAGTTGTTCTAGGAAAAGGATATCTAGTTGGTTATCCATTTATATTAATGTTAAAAAATAGAAATCTTGATTTTACAGTATGTGATTGTAATACGCAAAACATACAAGAATTTACTAGAAAGGCAGATATATTAATAACAGCAACAGGAAATGCTCACTTAATTAAATCAAATGACATAAAAGAAGGTGTAGTGATTATTGATGCAGGATGTGCAAAAGTAGGAGGATGTGTTGTTGGAGATGTAGATTTTGAAGATGTGAAAAATAAATCATCTTACATAACACCTATAATTGGTGGTGTTGGACCTGTAACAGTTGCTATATTGATGGAAAACATATTAACTGCACATAAAAATTCATTCATAAGAGAAACAAAAGAAATCAATGAAACAAATCAGAGGAATGAAGAAGATGACTAAAAAGATAGTAATTTATGGATCTGGTGGATCAGGAAGAGAAGTTAAGATGTTTATTGATCAAATTAATGAACATTATAATAATGAAGATTACAAAAACAATCAAAATAATGAAAATAAGAAGGTTTTTGAGATAATTGGATTTATTGATGATAATCCTGAAAAGAAAGGTACAATTGTAGTAGATAATCTAAAAATCATAGGAGATTTTAATTATTTATTAAATTATAATGATCAATTAAATGTAGTTATTGCAATAGGAGAGATGACAATTAGAAAAAGCATATTTGATAAGATAAAACAAAATACAAAACTAAAGTTTCCAAATATAATTCATCCTAGTGTAATATATGAGAAAAAAACAAGCAACATAGGAAAAGGTAATATTATTTCATCTGGAGCTGTAATTAGCACTAATTTTTCATGTGGAGATTTTAATCATATTCATTTGAATGCAGCAATAGGACATGATTTTAGATGTGGAGACTATTGCAATTTGTTTCCTGGTATTAATATTGCTGGAATGGTTAAGATGCATGATTTTTGTGAAATTGGGTTAGGATCAAGCATTAGACAATGTATTGAAATTCCAACAAATGTCAGAGTTGCTGGCTGTTCATTCATAATGAGAAACCCAGAACCAAATTATAGTTATATTGGAGTACCAATTAGAAAATTTTTCAAACTTAAAGAAATCAAATAATAATAATAATAATAATAATTTAAAAAAATTAAAAAAACAAGATGAATTAATAATATAATAACACAAATGAGGCAAAAATATGAACCTAGAAATTGGAACTGATATAGAAGAAATAACAAGATTCAGAGAAAAGCCTTATGATAAGAATAAAGGATTTTATGAAAAAGTATTCACTGAAAATGAAATTTTATATTGTATGGAAAAAGCAGACCCATATCAACATTTTGCAGTGAGGTTTTGTGCTAAAGAAGCTGTAATAAAAGCATTACAAAATAAAAAGGTTTCATTTAATGAAATTGAAGTTATTAATGAAGATAATATTCCTAAAATTAAAATTAATTTAGAGAATTTTAATGAGATGGATATTAAAGTATCATTATCACATACAAAAAATTATGCTGTTGCATATGTTATTGTAGTTAAAAATTAAGAATAAGGTGAAAAAATGAATGAAGAAGAAGTAAAAAACGAAATAACAAACATATTCAAAGAAACATTTCCAGAACTAAAAGAAAAAGAGCTTGAATTAGATAAACATCAGAATGATTTTGAAAACTGGGATTCATTTGCACATATGGAAATTGTTGGAAAAGTTGAAGAAAAATTTAAAGTTAGCTTAGAGATGGATGAAGTAATTAGCTTAGAAACACCACGAAAATTTATTGAAATTATTGTTAAGAAGACTAGTGGAAGTTAATGATTAGACAAAAGACCAGTAAAAATTAAAATTTATAATAAAACAAGCAGAGGAGGAAATAAAGATGTCAACAATGTTTTCAATTGTAGAAAATAGCAGCAGAAAATATCCAAATAAGACAGCATTAGTCTATAAGGAAAACAAATATACTTATTCAGAACTAATGAAAAAAATAGATGTAGTTAGATCATTCTTTATCAATAATACATCTAATCAAGATAAAGTGTTCTTATTAATGGAAAATTCAGATTCGTGGGTTATATCATATTTTGGTATTATGGGTGCAGGATGTATATGTGCTCCTCTTGGTGTAAGAACATCTGATTCTAACATCTTATTCCAACTTAAATTTGCACAACCAAAATATATTGTAATTTCAAGTAAGTTTAAAGACAAATGTGAAAGATTAGAGTTAGATAAAATTGCAAAAGTAATAGTTTATGATGAAATAATTGACAACCATGATAAAATTGATAACAGCAATGAAAATATAAGAAATAATGAATCCAGTGTTCATAAAAGAGAAGTTGAATTAACAGAAGATAGTTATAATAGCTTAATTTATACATCAGGAACCAAAGGGATTCAAAAAGCAATCCTACTTAAACATAAAATAGTGTATAATTCAACAAAAAACATAATAGATTACCTCAAAATTAGACATGATGATATTTATTATCAAATATTACCATTATCACATTCATTTGGTCTTGGTAATGTTCATACCACATTATATATGGGTGGCACAGTTATAATTGCAGATAACACAATCAATTTAAAAAAAATAATTAATGAAATGGTTGAAAACAAAGTTACATTTTTTGCAGCTGTTCCATTAACACTTAAATTGATGGTTGAAAATTTCTTTGAAGATTTTAAAAGATTAGATGAACATTTAAGAACAATTTGCACAAATACAGGACCAATGCCAACTGATATTACACATAGAATAATTACAGAAACCAAAAACATTCAATTTTATACATATTATGGGTTAACAGAAGCATCAAGATCATCTTTTATGTACTTTAATCTATATCCAGATAAATTAAAGTCAGTAGGGAAACCAACACCTAATGTAAATATTAAATTACTAAACCATAATGGAGAGATAATAACAAAAGCTAATGAAGTTGGTGAAATATGTATTATTGGTAACCATACTGTAAAGGGTTATTGGAATAATGAAGAAGCAACAAATAAGTCATTTAAGCAAGGATGGTTACACACAGGCGATATGGGATACTTTGATAATGAAGGATTTTTGTTTGTAACTGGTAGAGATGATGATATTGTGAATATGGGTGGAGAAAAGGTTTCATTACAAGAAATAGATAATGTAATTAGTAAATGCGCATTAGTAAAAGATGTAATGTGCCTAGAACAAAAAGATTATGAGAGAGAATTTGTAATTAATGCACATGTAGTTTTAGATGATGACAAATTAAATAATAATCAAGAAGAAAAATTAAGTGAAGAAGAGATCAAAAGAATCATATTAGAACATTGTAAACAAAGTTTAGACAATTTCAAAATACCTAATAAAATCCTGTATTGTGAAACACTACCTAGAACAGATTCTGGAAAAACTAAAAGAGCGTTTTTTAGAAATCAAATGAATAAGGAAAATGAAGAATTCAAAGATGAGGAAAGATTCAAAAAAAATGAAGTAATTAATAAAGGTGATATAAATGGAAAGTGAATCTGAAATGAATAATAAAGAAAATAGTCAAATTAATCTTATCAATGAAAATAATAGAATGTTTGGGTTTCTAAAAAAAGCATTCTTTCCAAAAACCATAATATTTTCAAGTTTGAATAATTATCTAAAAACAATTGAAAATAAGAAATGTTTCTTAATATGCTCAAAATCATTTCTTGACAACAATCCAGACTGCACAACTAATCTTGAAGTAGTAGACAAATATATTTTATCTGGAGAACCAAGTATTAATACATTAAAAGAATGCGTAGATAAAATCAATCAAATCACTGAGGAACTTTTCATTATAGGAATTGGTGGAGGATCAGTAGTTGATCTTGCAAAAGCGGTAAAAAAAGAATGTAATAAACAATTAATTGTAATTCCAACAACACCTGCAACAGGTTCAGAAGTAACACCATTTTCAGTATTTGTTGACCAAGAAGAAGAAAAAAAAGAAGAAGAGAGAGAAAGAGAAAACAAGAAAACAATAATTAATAGTCAAAAATTGTTGCCAGATGTTGTAATCTTAGATCCATCATACCAAAAAACAATACCTAAAGAATTACATGGTTACATGGTTGGAGATATACTAGCCCATAGTATTGAAGCTTTTTTATCAAAATTTTCTAATCCATTATCAGATGTTTTAGCATTACAATCAATTAAATTAATAGATCATACCTTAAGCATAGATGATTATAATAAAAACATAGATAAATTTTGGGAAAAGATTCAAATAGCTGGATTATTAGCAGGACAAGCACAAGGCATGGCTGCAACAGGATTAGTACATTCATTTGCTCATCAATTTGGAGCAAAATATAAAATACCACATAGTAAAGCAGTTACAATATTTCTAAAGGATGTGATTAAGCTTAATCTTGATAATTATGATGTAAATGAAAAAATGAGTAATTTAGGTTATTTAAAACCTGAAGATTTAATCTCAGTAATTGAAAAACATCAAAGATTATTTAATTTACAAAACGATAAAATGAGAATAAAGGTTAACAATGATTTTAATATGGAAGAATGTATTAATAAAATAAAAAGAGATGTTTGTTCAGCAACAAACCCATTTAGAGCAAATGATGAACAAATTAAAGAAATAATTGAAAAACATATTGAAAATTAAAAAGAAATGAAAAAATAGAATAATTCAAAAGAAAAAATTGAAAATAAAAAGAGTGTAGATAATAAAAATGAAAGTTGATGAATTAATTGAAAAAGATGCATATTCAATGCCTTCAAGTGAAAAACAAACATTATTCCTTGAAGCAATGAAAGAATCAATTAGATTTCACTATAATAATTGTAATGAATTTAAGAATTATTTAGATTACTTAAAATTTGATATTAATTCTGAATATAGCTTAGAAGACCTTCCTTATCTACCAATACCAATTTTCAAAGAGATGGAATTAATAACAGGATCAAAAGAAGATATTAAAACAACTATTAACTCAAGTTCAACAACATCAAATAAACCAAGTAAAATTCCTCTTGATAAAATTACAATGAAAAGACAACAAATTGCATTAAAAAATATTATGTCAAGTTACCTTGGGAAAGAAAGAAGAATATTTATTATATTTGATAAAAAATCTACTATTGAAAATCGTGGTCAGAACACATCATCAAGAGCATCTGCAATCCTTGGTATGTTGCCTTTTGCAAAATCAATGAAATTTGTCCTTAATGATGATTTAGAGTTCGATATGGAGTTGTTTAAAGAAGCAATAGATTCAATAAGTAGTAGTAATAATGATGATAGAGAGAGTGGTGAAAAAATTAAAATTTGTTTTTTCGGCTTTACATGGATAATATATAAAACATATTTATCAATAAGAAAAGATCTGAAAAAATTAGAGCAGTTTAGAATATTAATTAAGGAGTTATCTAGGTTATCAAATGATAAAAAAGTTTTACATATTGGTGGTTGGAAAAAATTAAAAGAAATAGCTGTTGAAAAATCACAATTCAATAATGAAATAGGTATGATTACTAATGTAGATATAAAAGAAATAATTGATTTTTATGGAATGACAGAACAACTTGGAACAGTTTATCCTGATTGTGAAGAAGGATATAAACATGCATCTTTATACTCAGAAATAATTATTAGAGACCAAAACACATTATTACCATTAGAAGTTGGAAAAGCAGGATTAATTCAATTGATAACACCTTTACCAAATAGTTACCCTGGAATATCAATATTAACTGAAGATGTTGGAGAGTTAATAGGAATAGATAATTGTAAATGTGGACGAAAAGGCAAATATTTCATATTCAAGAAAAGGGTTGAAAAAGCACCAATTAAAGGATGTGGTGATACATTATGAAAGTAATATTTAAGAATGGTAAGATATTAAATGAAACATTTGAAAAAGAGTCTAGTAGTCAAGAAATTAAAGATATAAATATGGTCATAGAAGAACTTAAATCAAAGAAAGAGTATATTCATTCATTAAAAATAGATTGGATTATTGAGTTTTTCAATGAAATTTCAAGATATTGGATAGGGAATAAAGAATTAGAAACTAAAGTTGGAACATTAAAGCATTTAGCAGATTTTTTTACAAAAGAAAATACAACATCTATGCTGAATTTTGCATTACGTGGAGATTATAAAATATTAGATAACTTTATTGATTTAAACCAAATAAAATATGTATATCATTGTCAACCAAGAGGATTAGTTGTTCAATGGCTTTCAGGAAATGTACCATTATTAGGTTTATATTCTATTTTTATGGCTATGTTAACTAAAAATGTATCTTTAATTAAAGCATCAAGTAAAGCATACAAAGAATTATTGATATTATTAGAATCATTAAATAATGTTAATACTGAATATATCAAAGGTTCAGAGTTCTTAGAAACAATTACAGTTGTTTTAGTAGATAATAATGATACAAAAACACATAATGAAATGTCATCATCAGCTGATGTTAGAGTTGCATGGGGTGGTCATGAAGCAATACAAACAATAATTAACCTAAAAAAAGATGTTTTTTGTGAAGATATTGTGTTTGGACCAAAATATTCATATGGAGTTATTGATAAAGAAGCATTAGTTGATTATAAAAAAATAGCACAAAGATTAGCATTTGATATTTGTACATTTGATCAACAAGCATGTTCTTCTCCACATACAATATTTGTTGAGGAAAACAACCAGACCTCTGCTGTAGTATTTGCTGAAGAACTAGCAAAGAATATTGATTTTATCACTAAGAAAATGCTTCCAAAAGAAAATGAAGGTGCACAAAAAAAATTAGAAATATTAACACAAAGGGCAAAGTATAGTATGATGGAAGAGACAAGAGATATAAAAGACATAGAAAGTACAAAAGATTCAAAAGTATTTTCATCAGAAAATACAGATTGGACTGTAATATGCAGTAATGAAGAAGGTTTGTATAATGCATGCTTTTCAAGAGTAATTCATGTAAAACCAATAGATAACATTAGTAAACTAAAACAATATAATGACAAAAAAAAGCAAACTTTAGGTATTGCCTTGAATAAACAAAATCGAAAAGAAATAATTAATGAGATTACATTAAATGGGATTGATAGATGCCCAAGATTCGGAGATATGACCTTATTTGAATCACCATGGGATGGAATGTTTCCAATAGATAGATTAGTAAGATGGGTAGCATTAAGCAAAAAAAGAGATTAAACTTTATTCAAAAAGAAAAATAAGACAAAACAAAATTAAAAAACAAACAATAGATCAAATAAAATTCAATCATGAAAAAAATGAATTAGATCAAGAAAAAGAAACATAAATTGAAGAGAGGGAAAAAACATGACAATTAAAGTACCATTATTTAAAACATTTTCAGATGAAAAAGACGTAGAAGCAGTTGCAAAAGTACTTAGAAGAAAAACTTATTGGGCAACAGGACCAGAAATACAAGAATTTGAAAATAAAATAGCTGAATTTGTTGGAAGAAAGTATGCATTAACATTTAATTCAGGAACATCAGCTTTACATGCATTACTTCTTGCACATGATGTTAAAGATAAAGAAGTAATTGTACCTTCATTTACATTCATTGCAACCTCAAATGCAGTAATCCTAGCTGGTGGAAAACCAGTATTTGCAGAATCTGAACATGAAACATTTGGATTAGATGCTGAAGATGTTAGAAAAAGAATAACACCTAACACAAAAGCAATAATGCAATTACATTATGGTGGATTCCCAGGAAAAGATACTGAAAAATTAAGAGAAATCGCTGATGAACATAATATTTTATTTATTGAAGATGCTGCTGAATCACTTGGTTCAAGCATAAATGGAAAGATGATTGGAAACTTTGGCCATAGTTCAATGTTTAGCTTTTGCCAAAATAAAGTATTAGCAATTGGTGAAGGAGGAATATTATTAACTGATGATGAAAAAGTTTTTGAAAAAGCAAAATTAATCAGATCTCATGGAAGAGTTGAATTAAATGAAGATTATTTTTCATCAACAAAAGATAATGATTATATTGAAGCAGGATTTAATTATAGAATGCCAACAATTTGTGCAGCATTAGGATTATCACAATTTGATAAAATACAAGAAGTAATTAGTAGAAGAAGAGAAAAAGGCCAATATTTGAGTAAACATTTATCTCAAATTAAAGGCATTAGAATTCCTCTTGAATTCAAAGACCATTTTCAAGTATATCAAATGTATTCAATATTACTCGAAAATGAAGCAACAAAAGATAAATTACAAGAATATTTAACAAAAAATGGTATAATGAACAAAGTCTATTTTTTACCTGTACATCTAAAAACATTATACAAAAGAAATTATGGATGTAAAGAAGGAGATTTACCCAAAACAGAACTATTATCTAGTAGAATATTAAATATTCCACTTTTCCCTGATATTAGTAAGGAAGATCTTGATTATATGATAAAAATAATAAAACAGTTTTTTGATAGTATAGATAGTATCAACTAAGAGAGCAAAAATAATGAGTAAAATAAAGAACTTTTTTGAAAATTTAAAAATAGATGATTGTAATAGTTATCACCCTTATTTGTTTTTAGTATCTTTCATATTATTGCTTAGCTTTTTTAGAAATGATATCCCCATATCAACCATATTTTATAGTGCATTAATTATGTTAGGACTCACATTTGCATTATATGGATCAATAGCTCTTGTATTAAAGATTATAATTAAAAAAAATGTAATAAATAAGGCTTCAATATTGACTACAACAATTTTATTTGTAGTATTTCCATTAAGTTTCCTGTTTTACTCATTGAGAAATACAAAAATAAATAGTTTTGTAGTAGGCAGCCCAATAAATCTATTAGTAATTTCATTAATCACGTTAGGATTAGTTGGATTATTTGTCCTATTAACTAAAAAAGATTTAATTAAGCTGAATAAAAGATTAAATAAAATCTCAAATGTAGTTATTATATTAAGTTGGATTATATTCTTAATAATTATTATAACACAAAACATAGGTTTAGCAGACCAAGGAATTGAATCATTTGAGGATGAAATTGTAAAATTTGTTAATGACAAAATAACATATGAATCTGATGATATTGAAAGCAAAAATGATAATGATAAAAAAGAAGAAGGGATTATAATTTATGAGGATATAAATACAGAGCTAGAAAAGTTACCCAATATTTATTATATATTATTAGATGGATACACAAGTTCATATAATCTTGATCAAATATATAATTATGATAATAGTGATTTCACAGATTACCTTACAGATAAAGGCTTTTACATTGCAAAAGAGAGTAATAGTAATTATGCAAATACATACTTATCTGTATCATCATCTACAAATATGCAGCATGTAACATTTTTAGGAAATATATTGGGAGAAGAAGCAAGTGGAAGAATCATTCCAAATCACATGATTAAGAATAATAAAGTAATGAATTTCTTAAAAACAAAGGGATATAAAATTTATCATGATGTTGAACATGGTAATAAGAATACTAATGCAGATTATCATGGTTGTGGTGCAAAATTTGATAGGTTTAAAGAATTATTTGAACCAACTATGATAGATATAATTGATAATAAGATTGGAACAATTAGAAGAATGAGATATAAATGTTCATTCAATAAACTTAAATCAGCACATGATAAAGAAGGTCCCATATTTGTATTTGCACAAATAAAGCCACCACATCCAGTTTATGTATTTGATAAAGATGGCAATGCAGTATTAGCTAATATGGGTACAGAAGATTATATGTGGAAACAAAAAGATAATTATATTGAACAATTAATGTATGTAAACAAAGTCATGATTAAAATTATTGATAAAATATTAGCAGAATCAGAAACCCCACCAGTTATAATAATACAAGGAGATCATGGCACAGGTTCATCATTTGCTCAAATTGATAGAGAAGATGGTGGAGGGTGGGAATATCCTGAAAATAAAACAATGTTAAAAGAAAGAATGGGAATATTAAATGCATATTATCTTCCTGAATTAAAAAATGTAGAAAAGTCCAGTGTGAATAATGAGATATTATACTCATCTATAACACCAGTTAATAGTTTTAGAATTGTGTTTAATCAATATTTTGACATGGAATTAGAATTATTAGAAGATGATAGTTTTTATTCATCAAAAAGAACACCATATAGAATGGTTGATATAACTGATAAAGTTAAAATTGAAGGAGAGAATTAGATTTAAAGAGTATAAAAAATAGATTAAATATACAATTAAAATAATTAAAAGCTAGAGAGGTAAAATAAAATGGTTACAGACGAAGATTTAAAAAAAGAAGCAGAAGCCTTTGATAAACAAACTGAAGAAAGAATTAAACAAGGTTTTATTCCTGATTTAAGAAGATTAAAGAAAGTTGAATGGTTTTACAATAATATGTGGAGAGATCCAGAATTTGTTAAAATCCACCTTATGCCTAAAGTAAATTATGTAATTAACATTGCAAAACAAAAAGGAGGCAAAGTTTTAGAACTAGGATGTGGTTATGGATATTTAACATTAGAATTAGCAAGAAATGGATTAGATGTTACAGGCATCGATCTATCTTCAAAAAGTATAGAAGTTGCAAAAAGGTTTGCAGAGGAAAATCCATTCAAAGAAAACTTTGGATCATTAAACTATGAATGTAATAATATTTTAGAAATGGAGTTTGGAGAAAACAAATTTGATACAATTGTATTTTTTGGAACATTACACCATCTTCCAGATATAGATAAAATATTATTAAAAGTTAATAAAGCATTAAAAGATGGAGGAAATTTAATTGTATGTGAGCCAATTAGAGAAAATCTAAAAAAAGAAGAAATCCAAATTGCCTCAATTCTAAAAGCAATTCTTCCAACATACATTCCTTATGAAGAAAAACTAGGTAAATTAGATAACACAGAAGAGTGGAATAAGTATGTTGATGAAGTTTACAAAGAATACACATACCAAGATGATCATGAACAATCACCATGTGATAATATCACATCATCAAAAGATTTGATAGTTAATTCAATAAAAAACCAATTTGAAGTTAAAAATATTGAATTTTCTGATGCATTCTTGGATAAGATTATTGGAGGACTAAGAGGAGAAAACAAATACTTAATAGCAAAATTCCTTAAATTCTTAGATGATGAAATGATCAAGAAAAACATGATGCAGCCAGGAGGGATAAGAATCCATGCTGTCAAACAAATTAATGAATCAAACATAAGAGATTGAAAGAAATAAACTATGAAGAGGGATAATATGAAAATCGACCAAATATTAGTTACAAACGATACAAGCATTAAAGAAACAATGAAAATTATTGATAGGGGTTCCATCAGAACTGCAATAGTAGTAGATGAATCTAAAAGATTAATTGGTGTAGTAACAGATGGTGACATCAGAAGAGGGATATTAAGTGGTATTGATATTAATGAACAAGTATCAAAAATAATGAATGATAACCCTTTTTTTGTAAAATCAAGCACATCAAAAGAAGAAATTATTACTACGCTTAAAGAAAAAGGAATTCTTAATGCACCAGTTGTAGATGAAAACAAAAATGTAATAGATATAGTTTTGCTATCTGGTGGATCAGGCACATCTAATTTTAATAAAAGTGAAAGATTAAATAAACATCTTGGTACAATTCTTGTAATTGGTGGCGCAGGTTATGTTGGTTCAATTTTAGTTAGGAAATTATTATCAAAAGGATATAGAGTAAATGTTCTTGATAAATTTTTATATGGTAAAGAATCACTTCAAGACATTAAAGAAAATCAAAAATTGAGAATTGTAGAAGGAGATACAAGACATATTGAAGACATTACTTCTGCAATAAGAGAAGCTGATGCAGTTGTTCATTTAGCAGAACTTGTAGGAGATCCTGCCTGCGCATTAGATACAACAAAAACTACTGAAATTAATTGTCTTGCAACAAGAGCAATTGCATCTATTTGTAAACACTTTCAAATTAACAGATTAGTATATGCATCATCATGCAGTGTATATGGTGCATCTGAAGGTGGTGCATTATTAACTGAAGAATCACCACTTACTCCTGTATCGTTATATGCTAAAATGAAAATAGCATCTGAAAAAGCATTATTAGAAATGAGAGATGATAATTTCTTACCAACTATCTTAAGATTAGGTACTGTATTTGGTTTTTCATATAGACCTAGATTTGATTTAGTTGTAAATTTACTTACAGCAAAAGCAATAAAGGAAGGTAAGATCACTATATTTGGTGGTGACCAATGGAGACCAAATGTACATGTTGAAGATGTTGCAGACACAATTGTTTCTGTACTTGAATCACCTATTGAAGATGTTGGTGGTAAAATATTTAATGTTGGTCATGAAGACAACAACCATACAATAAATAAAATTGGAGATTATGTCAAAGAATTAATTCCAAGTGCTGAAGTAGTAATTGAGGACAAGGAAGTTGATAAAAGAGATTATAAAGTTGATTTTACAAAAATAAGAGAAATATTAGGAGATAACATTAAGAAAAATTTAGGAGATGGAATCAACGAAATTAGAGTAGCATTAGAACAAGATCAAGAATTAGATTATTGTGATAAAAAACATAGTAATATTAAATTCTTAACAGAGAATAATCCAAATTAATAGAATTTAATTATTTTTTCTTTTATTTTATTATTTTCTGATTATTAATTAAATCATGTTGTAATGAAGAGATTTACAACACAGCTTATTATCTTCCAATACCTTTGTAGATAATTTCTTTACTAACTATAGATTGTTTATCAAAGAAATTTCTACCATCAACAACAACCCTAACTTGTTTTTGCATAAGAACATCAGGAGTTATTTTTTTAAAGTCATGATGTGAAGTTACTAAAACAACACAATCACATTCTTTAACTTCATCTAAGGAAACAACATCAGATTTTTCAAGAACATGTGGATCAAAAATAATTAAATTAGCACCTTTCTTTTTTAATTGTTTTATTATTTCAAAAGATGGTGATTCACGCATATCATTAACATTTGGTTTGTAAGCAAGACCTAAAATCAAAATTTTTGAACCATTAACTGCTTTGCCAGCTTTATTTAATCCATCGACAATTAAATTAACAGTGTAAAGTGGCATAGAATTATTAATATCTCTTGCTAAAGCAAGAAATTTATGATCAAAACCACTTTGTTTTGCTTTTTCAATTAAATAATAAGGATCAACAGGAATACAATGCCCACCAACACCACAACCAGGATAATGTGGCATAAAAGCAAATGGTTTTGTTGAAGCTGCCTTAATTACTTCTGAAATATCAATTCCCAAACTCTGAAATGATTTAGCCATCTCATTCATAAATGCAATATTAACATCTCTAAATGAATTTTCCATTATTTTAGTTGCCTCTGCTGCTTTTATTGAATTAAGTTGTAAAACATCTGCATCTAAAATAAGTTTGTAAAGCTCTGTTGCTTTTTTACTGCATTCTTCTGTAATCCCACCAACAACTCTAGGAATATTACTAATGTTCCATGTTTTGTTTCCAGGATCAATTCTTTCTGGACAATGAGCTAAATAAAAATCAGTCCCTAATAAAAGTGGCTTTAACAATGGTAAAACAACTTCTTCACTAGTTCCTGGAAATATTGTTGATTCTAGAATAATTAAAGCACCTGGTTTAATATATTGTTTTACAGTTTTAATTGAACTAATTAATGGTTCAAGATTAGGTCTGTATTGTTCATTTATTGGAGTTGGAACACATACTACCACAACATCTGCTTCTTTAATTATCTGTGGAGATGAAGAAAAAGTGATTTTATCCTTAACAAGAGCTAATTTTTCCTTTAAAGATTGTTCATTTATGATTGTTTCTCCTTTTTTTAGCTCTTCAATTACTTTATTGTTAATATCATATCCAAAAGTAGTAAAAGCTTTCTTAGCACACAAACAAGCTAAAGGCAACCCTACATAACCTAAGCCAACTATACAAATCTTTGAATTCTGCATATCTAAGAAGGACAAAAATTGCATTTATATAGATTATGTATCTATATTTCAATAATTTATCTACATATAGTATAGTATTCCATAAACTATAAAACAAGGAAGTTGATTCATAACTTAAATAAAGATATAAAATAGATATAAAATAATTGTAGTAAGAAAAATAGTGAATTGTTACAGGGGCATAGTGATGAAAAACACAAGAATAGTAGGGGAAAAGTCTGGAAGATTTAAAAAAATTGAGATTATTATGCTTATTTTAATACTTTTATTAGCATTCTTTGTAAGATTTCATAATACTAATGAACTAAGTGGTGGAGATGACAGCCAATTTGCTGAAATGGCAATGTTTGCACATGAAAAACCTTACAAACTAATATACCCATCATTTCCAGATGAACCAACATCATTAAGAAATCTACATTATCCAAGAATAATGGCTATTTTACCTTTGTATATTAGTATTCTTTTTTTAGGATTTAGTAAATATGCAATTGCAATGCCAAGTATACTTTTTTCATTAGGATCTATTTTTTTGTTATATATCATTGTAAAAAAACAATTTAATGAAAAAATTGCAATGTTATCTGCATTATTATTAGCAGTATCTCCATTCCATATTGTCTTTAGTAGGAGTGGACTATTACATTCCCAATTATTATTTTTTAACTTAGCTATATTTTATTTTGTTATAAAGTATTTTGAAGGTAAAAAAGATGAAAATAATATAAGACAAAGAAATGTTAAATGGATATATTTATCTGCATTATTTGTTCTTTTAAACATAACCACAACTGAATATCGTGGCCTTGTACCATTATTTGCTTTAATCCCATATATACTAATTAAAAGATTAGACAAAAAAACAATCATTCATGGAATTAGTGCTGTTTTCTTAATGATTGCTTCATATTTATTATATGCAAGTATCCCATTATTATTATTTAATAATCCTCATTTCTTAGAAACAATTTTTACACATGGAAAACATGCCCTGGGCAATAGACCAGGATATTCAAATTATCTTAGTTTTTTTGATGCTATAAAAGTAATGGGAAGTTATTTTATCTTTACTCCATTTATTGGCTTAATTTTTGTTCCATTTGTTGGAGGAATAATTATGTTTTTAAGAAGGATATACAAACCAAAATATATGTTATGGATATTTTTCTTATTAAGTTCAATTGTTTTTTACATACAAGGACAACCATATATACAAAGACAACTTATTTTTACACCTGTATATGTAGTATTAGCATCTGTTTTTATTGTCAAAACTTTTGATAAATTAAAAAAAGGAGAAGGAACATTAAATTATTTAGTTCTTATGCTTCTAACATCATCATATATTGTTCTTATTCCTAAATTATTTATGAAATTTATTCCAGAATATAGTAATTTGTTGCCTGCTCAAATAAATATGTATTATAACTTTTTGTTAATACCAATATTATTAACACTGATTCTATTCTTTGTAATGCTATATTTATTGAAAGAATTAGGGTCAAACAAAATATTTAGAGAAACATGTTATTTTGTATTAGTTGTATTTTTGATAATAAACATTGTAACACCAGTTATTCTTGTATATAACAAAATGGGAATTTATCAAAGACCAGATGAAATAAGTAAGGTTGCAAAATTTCTTAAGGAAAACAACCAAAATGAAAAGTATGGATGTGTTGCACAAGTACATGATCAAACTTTTGCATATTACACTAAGAAAATATGTGCAAGATGGGAATATATAGATGTTAATTGGCTAAAAGAACAAACTATGAGAGGAGAATTGAAATATTTTGTTTTCAATCTTTATTTAGGGGAAGTAGGAATATTGAATAGAAAAGTTTATAGAGATCTTGAGAATGAAATGAGTGAAGTTCATGGATGGGTAATGGAAAACTCAATAGATGTTACAGAAAAAGCAGGACTAAAAGCAGATAATAATTATTTTAGAATTAGAGAATTTGTTTCAACTCAAATTATAAATAATTAAACAATAAAAAGTATAAATAATTAGAAAATAAAAATCAAAAAAAAATTAAGAAACAGAAAGATTTATAAATTTCATGAGGTTATTTTAAAAAATGGCAGAGACAATATCAATAGTAATTCCAGTATACAACGAGAGAAGAGCATTGTTTAAGACAATCAAAGAAATTAAGAATATTACATCAAATATAAAAGATGTAATTGAAATAATTACAGTTAATGATTGCTCAACAGATAACACAGGAGATATTCTAAATTCAATTAAAGGGATAAAAGTAATTACACATAAATCCAATAGGGGGTATGGAGCTTCACTTAAAACAGGTATTAAATCTGCAAAAGGCCATTACATATTAATTATGGATGCTGATGGAACATACCCAGTCAAAAGCATACCAAAATTAGTTAGCCTGATAAAAAAACATGATATGCTTATTGGATTAAGAAAAGGTAAAAATGTAAAGATACCATTATTAAGAAAACCTGCTAAAATGTTCTTAAACAAATTTGCAAGTTTTTTATCTGGGAAAAAAATACCAGATCTAAATTCAGGGATGAGAATATTTAGTAAAGAAAAGTGTCTTGAATTTTGGAATTTATACCCAGAAAGGTTTTCATTTACATCTACAATTACAATGGCATTTATTGGAAAAAGTTATTCTGTGAAATACATACCAATTGAATATTATAAGAGACAAGGTAAATCAAGTATATCACCATTTGATTTTTATAATTTCAGTAATTTGTTATTAAGATTAACATTAATGTTTAATCCATTAAAAATATTTGGATTAATTAGTTTTAGTCTAATATGTATTTCATTAATTATTGGAATTTATAGCATGTTTATCATGGGGAACTTAATGGATGTTACAGTCCTAATTTTATTAATGTCAAGCCTGCAAATATTTTTATTTGGATTACTAGCACATATGATTAGTAAGAAGTGGGTATTATAAAATGAATAAATTACAAAAAACATATTGGGAAAGAGAATCATTAAAAAAAAGAAGAACAGCTAAGCATCCAGCAGTAAAGGCATTTGCCCTACATAAAGTAAAGAAAATAGTAAAGAAAATAAAACAAAATAATAATAATAATAATAATAATAATAATAATAATAATAATAATAATAATAATAATAATAATA
>JABHXF010000035.1 GCA_018657385.1 Candidatus Woesearchaeota archaeon
CTCCCAAATCTCAAACCAAATTTATAATTTTCAAAATAAATTTACCCTTACCTGCTCGGGCTGTGGTTTGCCTCATCCCAGATGCCACCCTTTTGAGACTTCGCATAGTTGCGATGTTATGTGCAATATTACTCAACGCTAACCCTATATTTTTTTCTCAAGAAATACAGATGAACCTTCATCTTTAACTTGCTTATATCCAAGTTTAATATAAAATTTTAATGCGAGATTATCTTTGAAAACTTTTAATCGAATTTTCTTTAACTTATGTTTTTGGGTTTCCTTTTCCATTAAATCAATTAAAAATGTACCTAAACCTTTCCCTTGCATTAATTTAGAAACCTGTATGTTATTAATATATGAAAGACTCTCCTGAAATTTAATCTCATAATAAGCAACACATTTAGATTTATGCTCAATTATTTTAATATTTTTCTTATTAAAACTTTTTTTAAAAGATTCAGGATTCCATTCACCCCAATGTTTGATAAATGAAGCAAGCATATTTTCTTTCAACAAATCATAAACAAACAAATAATCTTCATCCTGACAATCTCTTATTTGGAATTTTAAATTATCAATTGTAATTATCATATGTTCTTAATAAACTTAGATATATAAAAAGATGTCGGCGCCTATGTCATACTGTGCTTCCTTTCAGTCAGCATTTTTTCTTAAAGTATTATTTAATTGGCTTTTTACAAGAACTTTTAAATACCAAACTAATTATTATTCTATTATGAAACTAAAATTAAAAAAGTCAGTGTGGTTTGATGGTTCAATTCAAATTAATTGTAGTTTTAAGAAAATTAATGATTCCTTCAAAAATATAGGTAAATCATACTCAGATATTACAAAATTAATGCCAGGTATTAATGTGGCCGAATTAGTCAAACAAGGAGATAATTTTGTAACTATAAAAACAAATGAAGGACTCATGAAACGAAAAAACATTTCCAAAAAGATTCAAGAAAATACGATAGTTATTGAATTCGATGAAGAATATCAAGCTGGTAAATCTATTACAACAAGATCTCACCATTTAGAAGAATATATAGTCAATGATTCTAAAATAAATTATCGCTTAATTATTAGTAATGTTACCGCTTCTGGTTTTTTAGGATTGTTGTATCGTATTTTTGGGAAAAAGAATATTGGAAATGCTATTTTAAAATCTTATAAAACTTATTTTGAAAAGTAAAAAGCCACTATTGGGAATAAGAACGAAAAAGATTTTTTGAACTGAGCCTTCGGCATTTTTTCTTATAGAAAAAGCGTATAACAGCAATTAAGAAACTCAGCCTTACAGGGTCCGTCCAAATTCGCTTCGTGAACTTCTCTTAATCCCGATGTTATCGGGGAGTCTATTTAAGTAAATCTAAAAAGAACTTCTTACTTTTCTTCTTACCATTATATCTATAATAATTTGGTTTTAAACAAATCTTTTCACGCAATCTTTTTTTGATAATTATAAAATCTTTAGAATATGGATTCCAATCGTTTCTTAATGAACGTGAAAACTCGGATAGATTAATTTTTTTAGTTGGAATAAATCCTCTTTTGTTCATCTCTTGTTTTAATTTTTCATGTCTCCTCTTCAAATACAAAAGTTTATTCTTAAAAAATTTAATATGACCCTTACCTAAACAATACTCTTTAGGGATGTCTTTTTCCAGGGGAAATTTTCGTACATAACCCAGAAGCATAAGAATTTCATTATACTCCGCAATAAGGTGTTGATCTGCTAATTTTTTTGGATCAATAATATTTATTCTAACCATATTACACCAAGATTATTTTATTTTGAATCTATCCATAAAAACAGCAATACCACACCAACCAATAAAACCTTCCATGATCATTATTACAGCAAGAATGATGAAAAACCATTTGCTCCAAGATAATAATGCGCCTAATAGAAATAATCCTCCGAAAATCACTCGTGTCCATCGATCTTTTTTTGTTATATTACATGTAAATCCCATTTTTACCTCCTAAACCACGGAAAGAATGCATTAGTATGCTTCTTATATTTTTGGTATTCTTTATTATCTTTCCATTTTTTTTCAAGCATCGGTACTCCAGATACTTTCAATAATAAAAAAGTGATAATTATTGGACTTAGTAATGACAACCAAGCTATTGAAAGAGCCATTAATCCTAAGCCCCACCATTGAACTGCTTCACCAAAATAATTAGGATGTCTTGTGTATTTCCATAAACCAGTTTGCATAATGGATTTACTTTTCTTAAGATGTTTCTTGAGTTGATAATCTCCAACAGATTCAAAGATAAACCCGAAAACCCATAATAAGAATCCAATAATACTAACTACCCCGAAACGGGAATATGAATACGAATTTATAACAATAATGGAAATTGCAATTAATAACATTAAGAAACCCTGCAACATATAAACTTGAAAGAAAGCTCTTAGGTTTAGCCATTTACCCCATTGCTTTCTCCAATTTGCATATCTAAAATCTTCAGGCTTACTTTTATTCCTTGCATAAATGTGTAATGACAATCTTAATCCCCAGACTATTACTAATGTTGTGCCAATCAATTGAAGCAAAGTATAACTTCCATTCTTGATAAAAGTAAACAATGCAATCAATATAAATCCCAATCCCCATCCAACATCTACAACCCCATTATTTTTCTTGACTAATCCCATTATGAACATAAGAATCATAAATGAGAACACAACCAAGATTATTGATGTTATGTTTAAATCACCAAAAAAAGTCAATTTTAACCACGGCACTAAAATAATAGCATTTGCAATCTCTGGAGCAGGAAATTCTTCTTTTTCTCCTATAGCCAAAGAATATTTTCCTTGATTATTTTCATTAAATACTTTTACTTCATATTTGCCTGCAGGTAGTTTACTTGTGCTTTTAAAATCTTCACCTAACTCCGGTCCTTTCATGTAATAATCCCCTGCAAATTCTTCATACCACACTTCCCATTCAAAATTTTCTCCATCTAAAAATTCTATAACTTTATTATCTTTACTTAATTCAGCAGAAACAGTATGTGTCAATTTATTACCAGGTATTAAGACATTAACATAGATTGAAAATTCTTTATCAGAATCTATTGTATAAATGTGAGGTAAACCATTAAGCTCACCATAATATGCTTTTGAAACTTCAACATCTTCTACCTGGATATTTTCAGTACCAACCCTTGGTTGGTGGGCTAGAACTGAAGTTAGCATTAATAGAAATACCAATAAGAAGGTTATTTTCTTCATCATATGGATAGATAATATTTTAATCTATTTAAATGTATACTTTACTAATCAAATATAAAATATTTTCAAGATAACTCCTTTTTAAAAATTATAAGAAAAAACTACGACAGCACATAGAAGTACCAGCAACTCAAAAACTCCTTGCCCTCCCCACTTCGTAGGTTTGAGGATTTAACAGCAAGCGATGTTAGTTTCAATATTACAGGGGAAAATTAATTACATTTATAAAAATCCATAAGTTGCAATTTCTTTTTTTGTTAATTTGCCATTAGCTAAATTATCAACTCTTTCACAAAGTTTAGTTACTCTCTGTTGTCCACTTATTATGGATTGAACAACCCTATCATCTTGAAATTTAGGATTATGTTGATATTTTGCCAATAGCCTACTATATTTATCTTCTAAACTTGATACCCTCACACCACTCTCATTATGATCATCAGAATACGTAACAATAGCTTCTTGCCAAGTTCTAGGTAATAATAAACTTATATCCATATATTCAAATTCCTCTCTAGCAGTTGTATTAAGAATCCATCTTTCATAAAGAAATCCATGAGACCTAACCATTTGAGCAATTCTAGAAACATCTTCTTGTGAATTAGCAATATTTAATTCTAATCCATGATTTTCAATATAATCTGCCCCCCTTAACTCATGAAATAATTGATCTTTGTTCAAAGGTCTACCAATATCATGCAAACCTGCAGCTAAAGAAACTTCTTCCCCAATTAAAGGTATATTAGGATAATGAGAAATTATTTTACTAACAATCTCCTGTGCAATCTCATAAGATGCTTCAAGATGTTTTAAATATCCCACAGAATTATTTAAAATATCAGGGTTTTTATCCATCAATTCTTTTGCTAAACTAATTAAACCATTTTTATCCATAATATTAGAAGAATTATTTAATTTAAAAACATTCCCAATTTCTTTAGACTGGACCAAGAATAAAAGCTGATAAATCACACATTAATCTTTTCCTGTGTTTCAAAAATATCTTTATTGCCAACTTTTGCTTTCTCAACTGTTAACTTAATCCTCTTAGCTCTAGTTTCTTCACGTTTCCCACGTAAGATCCACCTATAAAACACCTTTTTGAGAGAAGCAGAGTACTTTTCAAAATTATCTTTAGCTTTCTTATTTTTATTCAAAGCTTTTTTTAATTCAACTGGCATATCTGGATTTTTTGGAATTCCGTGATCATGTGTCGGTTTCTTCAGACCTTCTTTGTAGAATTTCAAACCAACAAGAGTCATTTTTCCTTGTTTAATCAACTGTTTACCATATTTAATGGTATTATCACTCCACTTACTATTTTTATTTCTTTTAGAAAAATTTCTTATATATGTATCTTCATCTAATCTTTTAATTGTAGTATCAATCCAACCAAAACAAATCGCTTCTTCCATCAACTCCCTATGCGACGGAGATGACTTACCAGTGTGTTTCTTGTAAACTTTAACAGAAACCTTATCTTCATTATCATGATTCCCCACTAACCATTTTCTAAAATCACTTCTATTGAATGCAGTTATTGTTTCCATATTAATGTTAATAATGATGATAACATATAAATTTTATTAGTTTTTCTGTTTCAATATATTATTTTAGTTTTGTTATGATTAAATGAAACCCCTTAATCATTCGGACAACTACTAAATAGTTGTTAAGACCCAAAATAACAAAGATTTACGTTGAAAAAGAGCAGATTAAGAAATATATTTATAAAGGAGTACTGATTATACATACATATATTCAAGATTTTGAATAAATGGAGGTAATAACAATGGTAAAAGCATATTGTGTAAAGTGTAAGAAAAAGGGTCAAAAAATGAACGATCCAGCTATTAATCAAACTGCTAAAGGTGGATTTATGGCAAAAGGTAAATGTCCAGATTGTAGTACAACCATGTGTGCTATGATGTCAAAAGACAATGCAGAAAAAGCTGTTAAAGACGGCGCTAAAAAAAGTTATTAACTTTTTTTCTTTTCTTTTTTAAAAATAATTCTTCTAAAAATTAAATTACTATATTCACAATAAAAAGTGTTTTAAATCAAATCAATAATTAGAACCATATGAAGAAAAAGATGAAAGAATGGTTAAAACGTTATCTTCCTGCTGAAGCCTTTGCAATTATTGGAGCGATAATAGGGGCAGGTTTAGTATTTCTTCTAACAAATAATAGAATATTATCTGCTTACGCAGGTGCAATTTGTGATGGTATTGTTTTCTATACATTTATTTTGATTAGAGATTTAAATAATTCTAAGAAAAAACATGGTACAAAAGAAGTTATTAAAACAATTAGAAATTTAGTTATTGAATTTGGGTTTTCTGAATTTTTAGATCTCTTAATAATAAGGCCTTTTATCATGTATATATTCCCATTAATTATAGGTCATTTTGCCATTGGTATATTTATTGGTAAGATAGTTGCAGATCTAATTTTTTATTTACCTACAATTATTATGTATGAACTTAGAAAGAAACACTTAAAGTGATTATTTGTGTATTTCTTTATTTAATTTTGATTTTATTAGAAATCTTTATTAACTCACATAGTAATCTTCACACAGATGGATTCAGGTAAAGAAATATATACTAAAGTTCAGGGATTTGAACCAAAACAAGTAACATGCTTAGAATTAGATGGCTATGTTATTTTTGATGCCAGAACAAAGAAAGAATTTGAAGACCATCATATTCCAAGAGCAGTACATATTCCTTTAGTAAGTAATGAAGAATTCCATAATGTTGGATATTTGTATAAACAAGTTTCTCCAAAAGTTGCATATGATGTTGGATTTGATTACATCTTTAAGAATGTACAAGAGATCATAGAAAAAGCAAAACCCTTTAAAGATAAAAAAATAGTTGTTTATTGTGCTAGAGGAGGTTTAAGATCAAAAACCTTAATGTATTTATTAAAAACACAAGGATTTGATGTTGTTCAATTAAAAGAAGGAATGAAAGGTTATAGAAATTTTGTATTAACACAATTGGAAACAATCAAAATACCAAGATTAATTATTCTTCAAGGATTAGCTGGAAGTAGAAAAACAGCTTTGCTAGAAAAATTAGATAATAAGATTGATTTAGAATTATGTGCAAAACATAATTCTTCTGCTTTTGGTGCCTTAGATCATAAACCTAACTCTCAAAAACAATTTTTATTTGATTTATACGAACAATTAAAGAAAGTAAAAGATTTTGAATTTGTATTTATTGAAGGAGAAGCAAGAAAAGTTGGTTCTGCTGAAATTCCAAAAAGATTATGGGAACAAATGAATAATTCTAAGATTATCTTCCTAGATGTGTCTCTTGAAAATAGATCAAAACATTTTGCTGAAGAATATCCTAGTATGAAAAAACATATGATGGAATATGTAGAATCTACTAATAGTCTTAAAAAACTAATCTCAAATGATATGCGAGAAAAATTAGTTAAGTTTATAACACTAAATAAACCATTTGAATTTTGGAAACTAATTCTTAAGGATTATTATGATCCAAGATATGAACATGCATTTAAATTACTAACATTTGAAGAAACAATTGATGGGAATGATTTTGATAAGACATTAGATGTTCTAAAATCATTGTAATAGCTTTAAAAAAAGAAAATAATAGAAAAATAAAATAAATCTCGAAAATTTACATCTGTCCTGTTTCTATAAACTTCTTCATAAGTCTTTCAATTATAACATTAGGAGCATATCCTTTACGGGAACATGCTTTAACAAAGTCATCATAAATTCCCCTATCAACATTATAATCAAGTCTCATCTTTTTTGCAGCTTTAGGAGTTGCAGCCATAATTTATCACCAAATAACATTAAACTTAACATATTTATAAAATGAGTGATATATGATCAAATAATATATGATAAAAAAGAAGATATAAACCACAATATATACAATCACCTTTATAAATCAACCACTACTATTCTTGTTATGGTAATCATTAAAGAGCATGAATTTAAGCAAATCATTATTAAAGATTCATATGACCGAAGAGCTTTACAATACACAAATAAGATAATAAGCAATTTGAGGAAATTTGGATTAACTGAAGATGATATGGATATTTCAATAGAAAAAGTTACATTTAGAAAAGCACAAGCTTCAGTTTCATGGTATATGTGGGAACGACATTTATTCTACAGTTATAATGGTGCTAGAAAATTTGTTGAGAATCTAGCTATGGTTGCACAAGTTATTGAACATTTTCTTTATCTTCTAAGTAAAGATGAAATAACACAGGAGAAATTCTCAGAATTATTTGCTGAAGATGAAGATATTCTTAATCAAAGAAAAGAAGCAAGAGAAGTTCTTGATGTAGAAGAAGATTCAATTGATTTTAAAGAAATGCATGAAAACTTCAAAAAGCTTTCAAAAGAACATCATCCTGATATGCCAAATGGAAATACAGAGAAATTTAAAAAAATAAATGGTGCTCATAAAATTCTAAAGAAAGAATTAAGTTTATAATTAGAAGCACATATTTATGATAAAATGGAACATAAAATATTATTTAAAGATCTTAAATTAATACATCAGTTAGAGAAAGCTTTAGCTAAACAAGGTTATACTCAACCTACACCAATTCAGTTAAAATCAATCCCTAGTTTATTATTAGGAAAAGATTTAATAGGTATTGCACAAACAGGTACAGGAAAAACTGCTGCATTTGTATTACCTATATTGCAAAGGATAACCACAAAACATCCAAGAGTTATTAAAACATTAGTTCTTGCTCCAACTAGAGAACTTGCTGCACAAATTGGAGAAAGTTTTTCTACTTATGGTGAGTTTCTTAAATTTAAGCATACTGTTATTTTTGGAGGAGTAAAACAAGGAAAACAAGTTAGGGCATTAAATAGTGGAGTAGATATAGTAGTGGCAACACCTGGAAGGTTATTAGATCTAATGAATCAAAAAAAACTTACTCTTAATAATGTTGAATTTTTTGTATTAGATGAAGCAGATAGAATGCTTGATATGGGATTTATTCATGATATAAAAAAGATAATTGAACGATTACCTAGAAAGAGACAAACTTTGTTCTTTTCAGCAACAATGTCACAAGAGATTAATAAACTTGCAAAAAAACTACTTAAAAATCCAGTACATGTTGAAGTTGCACCACAAGCTACCACAGTTGAACTTATAAAACAATATATATTTTTTGTTGATCAACCATCAAAAGAAAATTTATTATTAGAACTATTAAAACAAAAACATCTTAATAGTGTTTTAATTTTTACACGAACAAAACATAGAGCAAATAAATTAGCATTATTTCTTAATAAAAATAATATCTCTTCTGATGCAATCCATGGAAATAAATCACAAAATGCAAGAACCAAAGCAATTACTGATTTTAAGAATAGAAGAATTAAAGTATTAGTGGCAACTGATATTGCTGCAAGAGGAATAGATATTGATAATATTTCACATGTTATTAACTTTGAACTACCAAATGAACCTGAAAGTTATGTCCATAGAATTGGAAGAACTGCAAGAGCAGGAACAGAAGGAACAGCATTTTCATTCTGTGCAGCAGATGAAAGAAATTACCTTAGGGATATAGAAAGATTAATAAAAGAAAAAATAGAAGTTATGGATCATAAATTTCATTCAGAATCAGCTAAAACTGCTGTAGGAGCAGCAGCTAAACCTTTACCAAGAAAATCATTTAATAGAAATTCAAGGTTTAAACGTAACTCAGGATCAAGAAATAAAAACTCAAGTTCTAAAAGAAATAAACCAATGGTTAGATTCAAATACAAAAGTAAAAAGAACTAAACTTGAATTAGCCATTATTTAGTATGTGCATAGCTCACAACATAGATGTTGTTGCTGCCAGTTATAGCGACTGAAATCCCATTAAATAATTTATTAAAATCACATTATGCAGCATATAATTGGATTTCAGTTCCCAATATAAAGAACATAAAATGTCGCTATAACAAATTTGAGGCAGTAACAACATCATAAATGGAGCTATGCACATACAATATTTAACAAGATTTATAAACATTACAATTACTACACACATATGAATAAAAACTGGATAATGAGAATACTTATTGGTATAATTGTTATATTTGCTATATCTATATCAGGTATAAGTAAATTCATTACTGATTATTTATGGTTTGATGCATTAGGATTTGATCAAATCTTTTTAATATCACTTTTTTCTAAGATTAAATTATTTGCAATAACTGCAATAATTTTTTTCATATTTGTAGTGATTAATATTTGGATATCATCAATGATATCAGAGAAAAGAAATATACCTTTTAAATTTAAATTATTAATAACAACTGCCTTATCTATTATTATAGGGGTACGTTTTTCTTCAGAATGGTTTAAATTATTACAATATTTTAATCAAACCTCATTTAATATAATGGATCCAATATTTGCAAAAGATGTTTCATTCTATATATTCACATTACCTTTCTATCAATTTGTTCTAGGATTTTTAATGAGTACAATAATCATAACAATAATATTAGTTATATTAGATTACTTAAGTTCACTTCCAGATTTTAAAAAATCATTTACTAAACAAGAAGTTCCTGAAGGAGTAATACCAGTACAACCAAAATTGTTTGATTTTAAGATGCTATTAACTAAAAGAAAAATAATAATTCATTCTGGAATCTTAATATCAATATTCTTTTTATTACTAGCTGTAAAACATTATCTATCAAGATTTTCAATAATGTACTCAAAAAAAGGAATTGTTGTAGGTGCAGGTTATTCAGATGTTGTTGCATATCTACCAATGATCAAAATATTAATGGTTTTAGCTGTTATCATAGCAATATTATTATTAGTATGGGTATTTATTATTTCAAAGCAAGCTAAATTAAGAAAAAGACATATTTTTGTTTATGCATTAATTATTTATTTTATATTTGGTTTTTTAGGACCCACTGTAATACCAGGAATTGTACAAGCCCTTAAAGTTTCACCTAATGAAATTAATCTTGAAAAACCATACATAGAAAATAATATTAAGTTTACAAGAATGGCATATGGCTTATCAGATGTTGAAGAAAGAGTGTTTGATGTTGAAATGGGTTTAACTTCTGAAGTATTAGATGAAGCAAAAGAAACTATTGATAATGTTAGAATATTAGATTGGAGACCATTAACAAAAACCTATAAACAAACACAAGAAATAAGGCTATATTATGACTTAGCAGGCATTGATATTGACAGATATAACATAGATGGGAAATACACACAAGTTATGTTAGCTCCAAGAGAATTAGACCAGAATCAAATCACACAGAATGCAAAGACATGGGTAAATTTACATATGGTTTATACACATGGTTATGGTGTTGTAATGAGTCCAGTAAATGAAATTACAAAACAAGGATTACCAAATTATCTTATTAAAGACATACCACCAGTTTATACAGTTGAAGAAAAAGATTTAAAAATTTCAAAACCACAAATATATTATGGAGAAAAAGATAATAATTTTGTATTAGTTAATACAAAAACAAATGAATTTGATTATCCTAAAGGTAATACTAATGAATATATTAATTATGATGGTAAAGGTGGAATAGAATTAAATTCTTTCTTAAGAAAAGTATTAATGGCAATTAGATTTGGAGATATTAAAATATTATTATCATCAGACATATCAAAAGATAGTAAAATCATGTTTACAAGACATATTACTGAGAGAATTTCAAAGCTAACACCATTCATAAAATTAGATGCAGACCCATATTTAGTTATTGATAATGAAAAATTATTATGGATAATAGATGCATACACATTTTCAGGAAATTATCCTTACTCTGAGAAATATATGGGAATAAATTATGTAAGAAACTCTGTAAAGATTGTTGTTGATGCTTATGATGGATCAGTAACATATTATATTATGGATGAAAATGACCCAATTATAGAAACTTATGCTAAAATATTTCCTCAACAATTTAAACAATTCGAAGACATGCCTGATAGTGTAAAAAAACATATTAGATATCCAGTTGATTTATTTAAAATACAATCTCACATTTATAGCACCTATCATATGGATGATGTCAAAGTCTTTTACAACAAAGAAGATGCATGGGAAATTCCTAATGAAGTTTATGGTGTTGGTCAAAAAGTTAAAGTTGAGCCATATTATATAATCATAAAACTACCTAATGAAGAAAAAGAAGAATTTGTTTTAATGAGCTCATTTACTCCAATTAAAAAAGATAATATGGTCGCATGGATGGCAGCAAGATCAGATAATGGCAATTATGGAAAATTAATATTATATAAATTTCAAAAAGATAAATTAATTTATGGACCTCTGCAAATTGAAGCAAAGATTGATCAAGATTCTGAAATATCAAAACAACTTACACTTTGGTCCCAACAAGGCTCCAGAGTAACAAGAGGAAATTTACTTGTTATTCCTATTAATAATAGTATTCTTTACATTGAACCACTATACATACAAGCAGAAACAGGACAATTACCTGAATTAAAACGAATTTTAGTTTCTGATGGTGAAAGTGTTGTAATGGAAGAAAATTTAGCATTATCTTTAGAAGCTTTATTTGGAAAGTCTAAGAGAGTTATTAAGAAAGATGATTCAATACAAAGTAATAAAAAAATGGATTCTGACTTATCTAGTGAGCCAACAGATACACTTGTTGGACAAGCTCAAGCTTATTATGATCTTATAGAAGAGTCTATGAAAGAAGGAGATTGGAATGGTATTGGTGATAACCTTGATAAGTTAGGAAATGTTCTAGAAGGCTTAAGTGAAAAATAAGTTATTGGTTTCAAAATAGAATTAGATACTTATAAATATTTCAGGAAATAGATCAAATATAACCATGTCTTTTTAAGAATTTCCTTAATTGTTTGTATTCACTGCCCCTATCTAAAATACAAAGAAGTTTGACCTTTGGTTTATCAACAAGATATACTACTCTTTTTTCTTTTCTATCATCTTCAAATCTGATTCTAAAAAGGAATAACTTATATCCTTCAATACGCTTAAATCTAAAAGGATTTATTTTTGCTAATCGCAATTTATTTTCAATTAATTTTGCGGCTTCATCACTAAGTTCATCAATTTGCTCTAGAAAAAAGTTAGAGGGAATAATTTCATATTCCATTACTATCTTCTCCTTAATTTAGCAAATAATTCTTTCTCAGTTCCATATAGCTTTTTCTTTTCACTTACATCCACTAGTTTCTTTACAAGTGCCAGCTCTTCTTTGCTTATTTCAGGTTCGTCAAACAATTTCTCTCTAATTGTTTCTTTGATAAAATCTTGTACTGAACCAAAACCATGCTCATTAGAGTAAGATTTAACTGAACTAAGCAACTTTTGCGGCATCCTTATATTAATTTGTGTGTTCATGATACCAATAGATACCATATGATATATAAATGTTTTGGTTTTTTGAAGGGAAAAGGCAGTATAAAACTTGTTTTAAACTGATTTCAAAAGTATTTTAAACAACAACGAATAACACACCAATATGGCAGATGAAATTATTGATATTTGTGATGAAGACAATAAAATAATTGGACAGAAACTAAAGTCTGAAGCACATAAGAAAGGTTTATGGCATAGATCTGCTCAAATATGGATTTATAATTCTAAAGGAGAAATACTTCTTCAATTAAGAACTAAAAATAAAACACTTTGCCCAAATCTGTGGGATGCTTCTGTTGCTGGTCATGTTGCAAGTGGAGAAGAACCTATTATTTCTGCATTACGAGAAATGGAAGAAGAAATAGGATTAAAGCTTGAAGAAAATGATTTAAAATTACTTAAAATAAGAAAAAATTCATTAGCTTTTGGAGGTTTAATCAATAAAGAATGGGCATATATTTATACATACATTTTTGATGGAGATATTAATAAATTACATTTACAAAAAGATGAAGTTCAGGAAGTTAAATTTATATCTCCCGATGATATGGAAAAAGAATTAAAAACAGTTCTTAAAACATATGTTCCTTTAGGAGAATATTGGAATGAAATGATAGCTGAAGCAAGAAAAATTTAAAAAAATAAGAAAAAATTATTTATCTTCTTCTGGAGAACCCAAATATTTAGCTAAAATAACTGTTATTAATACTACAAGTATTGTTGTAACTAAAGCAGCTATTGTCAATCCCCAAGCACCCTCAGAATTTTCATACAAAGGTCTAAGCCATGCTTGTATTGCGTCTTTCCATACTAAAGCTGCAACAAAACCAAGTGCAGCTACCATTAATGTTAATGTTTGTTTTTTTATCTCATCCATCATTTATTTTCACCTCTTAATTTAATATAAAGCTAGTATCTAAAACAACTAACTTCATGATCATTTACAACCCCAACTGCTTGTAAAAAAGCATATATTATTGTTGAACCAACAAAATTCATTCCTCTCTTCTTAAGATCTTTTGAGATTTCATCTGATAATTCTGTTTTTGGTGGTATTTGTTTCCAATTTTTGAATTTATTTTTAATTTGTTTATTATTAACAAATCCACATAAATATTTATCAAATGAACCAAATTCTTTTCTTATTTCAATATATGCTTTAGCATTTCTAATTGATGATTCAATCTTTAATCTGTTTCTAACAATACCTGCATCATTCATTAATCTTGTAATATCTTTTTTATTGTATTTAGCAATTTTGACATAATCGAAATTTGAAAAAGCTTTTTTAAAATTCTTTCTTTTATTAAGAATTGTAGACCAAGATAATCCAGCTTGAAAACCCTCTAATAAAAGCATTTCAAAGAGTTTTTTATCATTATGTACTGGAACTCCCCATTCTTTATCATGATAGTCTTGATAAATCTGATTATCTTGAGGAACCCAACCACATCTTTTATTTGAAGTCATAGAATAATTACTGTATAAATTAAATATAAATCTTTCCCTTTGAAATATTATCAAAACTCATTATATTCTTTATTTTTACTAGTCATAAACTTGTAATTAAGACATTTAAGACGTCTACAGAAAAAGATATGATGTACCATTCTCCATTTTGCTTTATGAATATGGCACTTTTCATCACAAATTTTCTCTCCAATAGGAAATTTATGAGGTAAATAATGAGGTGGGCAACACCTAATATCACTTATTTCTTCCTTATCCTTAATATTCATAAACATTTGTTTCTTTTTCATAAATAAAGAAATTAATTTAAATGATTTATATAAGTAATGCTTTTTTTAATTAGCAGAATCAAAACTAGATTAACTCATTCTTTTCAAGAAATCCCTTAATGTTTTCAAACATAAAGTCAAAACCTGCAGAATTAGGATGTAACCCATCTTCTAATAAGTTAGGATAATCTTCTTTAATCATAATATTAAACATATCCAAGAATAAAACATTATTTTCTTCACAGACTTCTTTGATTATAGAATTAAACAGTTTAACTCTTTCATTTTTGAAGAATGTTTCTTCAAAAGGTCCTGTTTTTGATTCATCAACTGGTGATAATCCAAAAATAGCAAACTTTGCATCATATGATTTTGCTTTAGTAATTAACAATTGAATATTTTTTCTAAAATCTTCATCAGAAACTCTAATATTGTCTTTTTCATGGCGATAATCCCATTTACAATCATTTGTTCCAATTGCAATTATAATAAGATATTTATCATTTGGTCTAATCATTCTAATTCTTGCTTTTGCCTCAGCATCAAACCTATCTAAAAGATCAGTAGTAGTTTGACCAGGAACTCCTAGATTATAAACACTATTATGGCTTCCTTTGACTTCAAAATAATCTTTAAGTCTGCCACACCAACCTTTGTTTGGGATTTCACCTCTACCAAAAGTTATACTTGCTCCAAAACATAATATTCCTTCCATATGTGATAGAATTGATTGAGAGTTAATAAATATTACTAAAAAGATTATTAAAATTACTCTGCTTACACCTTATCCATCATAAAAAGATTTATATATAAAGTTCATACTATGGGATACTATGGCTAAAAACAAAGTTAAAACTCTTTATTCAATTGGTCACTCACTATGGTATAACCCATCAAAAAAGATATGGAATAAACTTGTAGGAATTAAAGCAGAGAACACATTAACTATTTTTTTAAAGAAAAGTATAAAGAAAAATACAAAGATATTGGAACTTGGATGTGGTACAGGACTTAATTTTGGAAAAATTCTTAGTCTTAATCTGAAATTTAAAAAGTATTTAGCATTTGATTTTTCTCCAGACATGCTTGAAATTGCAAAAAATAAATTTAAAAATATTCCAAATGTGAAATTTAAACAAAAAGATATTACACAACTTAATGACATAAATGAAAAATACGATATAATTATATGTACATGGGTTTTGTCTCATCTCCAATCACCATCACAAGTAATCAATCAAGCGCAAAAATTATTATCACAAAAAGGGAAAATGTTTCTGATATTTTTTAGCAAACCAAAATGGTTTATTAATATATGGTTATATCCATTTGCAAAATATTTGTTTAAAACAGAATCATTGCAAAAAGAAGAGATTAATAAATTTAAAAATGTAAAGATAAAACAAGAGTTCTCAGCTAATCTTACAACAAGTATTGTAATTTATAGATAATCTAGATTTGGACAAATTATATAAAGAATAATCTAATTATTGAATAATATGAAAACAATAAAACTAAACCCTAATCAGATTATTACATTAAATGATTATCCAGTGTATAGTGATGATGTTTTAAATGAATATTTCAATAAGTGTAAGCTAGGAGAAAAAGTACCTTTTGTTCCAGTTATAAAAAAAGATATTGTGAAAAAAGATTTTGATGATAAATTACTCAAAGAATTTGAAAAGTTTGAAAAGAAAAATCCAAAAGGAGAATATTTTATGCTAGATGGTAGCCATAGAACAACTGCTTTAACACTTGCTGGTTGTAAGATTATAGTAATAATATATGAAAAAGATAAAGATATTAGTGAAGCAAAAAAACTAATTACAAAAGGACAAATTCTTGAAAATGGAACACTTAATTATACATTAAAAGAGAACTGCAAAATATTAAATAAACACTTTAATGAAAAACCATATTTTATGACAGTTGAACAAAAAACAGAAAAGATGATTAAAGAAAGAATTCTACCTAAAAATATGATTGATTCTTATAAATAATTAATAGCATTTATAAGTATAATTGTTCTTATAAAATCAATAGATTTATAACAAATACTGCCTTTTTTATGTTTACAATGGGAGATTTTGCTAAATTAGGCTTGAAAAAGGAAATTCTGGAAGTTTTATCTAAATTAAAATATAAAAAATCATTTGAAGTACAGGAAAAAGTAGTGCCTTTAGCAATCCAAGGGAAAAATGTTGTATTCACATCTAGAACAGGAAGTGGAAAAACATTAGCATATCTTTTAGGTTTTCTAGGGAAAATCAATAAAAAATTAGGGCCACAAATGATTGTTCTTGTACCAACAAGAGAACTTTGTATCCAAGTTGGAAAAGAGATGAGTAAGATTGGAGAATTATTAGGAATTAATGTTGGAATGTTATATGGTGGAAGAGATGTTCCTGGAGATTACAGAACATTAAGTAGAAAAAATCAAATTATAGTAGGAACACCTGGAAGACTTCTTTTACATGTAGATGAGAAAAAAATTAAAGTTGGAGAAGTTAAATATTTAGTTTATGATGAGTCTGATCAGATGTTTGATAATGGCTTTTTTGATGATTGTATATATATGAAAGAAAGAGTAAGTAGAGATGCACAAGTTATATTTTCATCAGCAACATTAACTGAACAAATTACAGACTTTATTGAAAATGTAATAATTGATTATGAATTATTGAAAATTGGAGAACTAATTCCTAAAAATATTGTACAAGAAAAATTATATTGTGAAAAATTAGAGAAAAATGAATTATTGCTTGATATATTTACAAAAAAGAAATTTAAAAGAGCAATGATATTTTGTAATACAAAAGTAAAATCTTATGATATATGTGAATATTTAAAAGAAAATAAGTTTAATGCTAAATCATTAAATAGTGATCTTAGACAAGAAGATAGATTAAATCATCTTAATCTTTTCAAAGATGGAAAAATAAGAATTTTAGTTACAACAGATGTTGCTGCTCGTGGTTTACATATTGAAAAAGTAGATATTATCATAAATTATGACGTACCTACAAGAGAAGAATTTTATGTACATAGAATAGGAAGAACAGGAAGAATTGATAAAAAAGGATATTCTTTAACATTTATATGTCCAGAAGATGTTGATAGATTCTATAATATTGAATTTGAGTATGAATTAAAGGTTAAAGAGATAGAAAAGAATTCTGTAATGATTAAAAAGAAAGATTAAATTTCAAGTTATTATAATAGTTTGTTTCTACAATATTACTTTATTTCTACCACATTATTTTGCTTCTTTGAAATTAAGTGCAACAGAATTAATACAGAATCTTTTTTTTGTGGGTAGAGGACCATCATCAAATATATGACCAAGGTGACCACCACATTTTTTACATGTAACTTCTATTCTTTTAATTCCAAGTGTTATATCTTCATTAAATTCAACTGCGTCTTTTTTAGCATCATAAAAACTAGGCCAGCCACAAGATGAATCAAACTTAGTATCTGAAGAAAATAATTCATTACCACAACCAACACAAATATATTTCCCCTTTTTAGAAAACTCAACATACTTTCCAGAAAGAGGTGCTTCTGTTCCTTTCTCTCTTAAAATACGATATTGTTCTGAACTAAGTTTCTTTTTCCATTCTTTTTCAGACTTATTCATTTTTTCTTAAACCTATTAAATAGGTTGCATGAATAATACAAATGCAACAATACAAAAATAATTAATGGATATATTAGATATGAGTGAATTTTAAAAGATAATGATTTTGTTAATAAACCAAAAGTCAACAGCCCCATAATTTTAAATTGTGTTATTCCTAACCCACTTATTATAAACAAAATAATAGTAACTAATGAAAGATATGCAACAAGTTTATTTATATTATTTCTTTTCATTTTAAAAATCCCTCTTTAAGATTACCTGTATCTGAATATCCTCTTTTTTCCCAATATCCTTCATAATCTTCATCATCAGATAATTCAATCTTAGTAATCCATTTAATCCATTTATACCCCCATTTACTCTCGGCAACAAGCTGGAATGGAAAACCACGTTCTGGTGGCATTATAACATCATTCATTTTATAAGCAATCATTATATCGTTATCCATAACATATTCTATTGGAAAAGAAGTTGAATATCCATCATAAGCATAAAAAATAATAGTATTTGCTTCAGATAAAGGTTTTGTTTTTTCTAAAATATCTTTAAGTAACATCCCTTCCCATAAAATATTTGCACTCCAACCCTCAACACAATTAAGCTTTACAACTTTTTTATATTTTTGATGATCTAAAACTTCATCATAGTTTAATTTAATAGGATTTTCAACTAATCCAGTTATTTCTAATTCATAATCTGAAATATTAATATATTGTGGTCCTTTAATAGAATTTTCTCTAAAATCGCCAATTGATGATAGTTTTTTACCTTCATATTCATTAATTTCTATACTCTGTAATGTTTTAATCTCTTGTGAAGTACATCCAAATATAAAGAGTAGAACAAATACCAATAATATAATTCCTTTTTTCATTATAATCTATATTTAAGATGATATTATTTAAATTTTGTTATTTAAATCTAATAATCTGATTATTTTATTAATTAAACAATCCTTTAAAGAAATTAATTATTAAGTAGATAATATTTATAGGATTTTTTTCTACATTAAAATCATAATTTGATTCTATAGTTTCTGAATTTACATCTAATCCCCTTACTTGTACAAAGATTCTATATTTACCTTCTTTATCCACCTTAAAACTTTTTAAGATTTCAGTTAAATCAAGGGATTCATAAGAATGTAAAATATGTTCAACATCATAATTATTAAAATATTCTAAATCTGTATATTCTTGTCCATCAAAAATTTGAATTTTTAATAATAAATAAAATAAAACATCTTTATCATCATTATTAAATACAACAGAATCTAAATTATTTAAATAATATTTTCTTCCTTCTTTTCTAACTAAAAAACTCTTAATATCGTCTTCAAAGTGAGATAAACTTATTTCATCCTCAACATAATAATTTGAATATTTTGTAGCAACAACTATTTGTAAAAGATCTGAAGGATCAGGCATTATTGGAATGAAAGCTTCATCAGAACTTGATTCTACAATTGCTCCAACTGACCAACATTGTTTACATTGGAAACATCCTGCTGCACCATCATCTATCCCTTTATTCCACATAGCTTTTAGTTTAAGATTATGTGTGAAAGTAAAATCTGAAGGAGGCACTTTACAATGAATATCTTCTTCACATACTTCTGTAAATCCAAGACCATTAGGTTTCTGAATAACACCATCACCACATTTTGTTAATTCACAATTACGATTACAAGTTCCAAAATCAAGATTAGCTAAACCTAAATCACATTGTTCAGGTCCATTAACAATTCCATCATCACAAAATTCAGTAGGAATGCAAGCACCATAACCATCACAAGTTGGTAAACAAGTTTTTTCACCTTTATAACCATCAATTGTTGTGCAACTTTTCTTTCCTGTTGTAAAATCTTCTGGATCGCATAATTCATAACCAGATTTATATCCATCAACAATACAACCTTTTTTTGGAGCAGGAGTAACAACAACTTGATTTTGTTGTTGAGCCTGAGGTGATTGAACAGGAGTATTTTGTATGACTGGAGTATTTTGTTGAACAGGTGTAGTAGTCTGAGGTGTACATTGTGCATTTACGCAACCATTTGGACATGGTATTGTTGAAGGTTGATAAACGCATGTTCCTTGTGCACATTGACCAACTATAGAAGACACAAGATTTCCTTCATCATCACATTCTGGACTAGGAGGTTCATTACATACAACTCCTTCACAAGAAGCATCCTCTTCTACTATTTCTTCAGGTTCTTCTATTATTTCTTCTTCTATAATTTCTGCTTCTAAACATTTACTATCTGAGCAGCCATTTTCACAAGTTATAACTTCGCTTGAATATATAATCCCTGCACCTACAAACTCATCTTCTTCAAGGTACTCATGAAAAAATTCTGATTCAGCAGTAGGATTTCCAGAACCATCAATACAAAAATATTCTGTTAATTGCCCTTCATAACAAGAATCAGCTGGATTTGAGATAATACCATTTGGACCCTGAATAGATATTGCAGATTTTTCATCAGGATTGTTTCCACCATCACCATCACTACAATATAACATACCAGAAACAGGCTCTGAATATACATTTATTGAACAAAATGCAAGAATAATTAAGGATATTAAAATAAGACATAATTTATAACTCTTTTTTTTCATAACTAATACAGGATGAATCTAATATATAAAGTTAATTGAAATAATATAAAAAAACAAGAATTATAGTTTAATCATTCAATACATGTTCTACTTTCTTTGGTGCAGGTTTAATTAAGTGTTTAAATTTCTTAACTATGTATTTCATATCTTCTGTAAATGTTTTTGGATATTTCTTAAGATCATCTTTTAATTCATCAATATCAAAAATTTGAATTCCACAAGCTTCTTTATCAATGAATTTAATATGTCCATCATAATATCCAATATAAAATTGAGTCATATGAGGTTCAATCCATTTTTCTTTATCAGTAATACCTCTTGTAGATTGATAATTGTCAAGATTTGTTAAAGGAGTTAATACTCCAAGAACTTGTAAATCTGTAACTGCAACTGCATTCTTAAATTCTTCATTGCTTACAATTGTTGCTGGAATCCCTAATTCTTCTGCACATTCTTTAAGCATTGTTAAATCATAACTATCTCCAGATGTAACGTGTCCACCAATTGTTTTATCCCACATTCCAGGATTATCTCCCTTCCATTTAGATCTTTTTTGTAGGATTACACGACCTTTTGAAGTCATTAATATAAGTCTAACGTGTTTATGTCTAACACTAACTTTACCTTTTTTAAAATATTCATTACGCATTTTCTCATGCATTTTTTTCTTTTCCATACTACCAATAAGTTCACCTTCATAAGAATAATAATCAACCATTTCTTTTCCTATTCCCATTTTATTCATCCCCCTTTCTATCTTTGATTAATCTTGTAGCTGCTACTTCGAAAAAATGAGACTTATTTCTATAAGCCTTAGATCTAAGTACTTCTCTAATTTGAGATAATGTATCTTCACCCACTGTAATACTCAATTTATGCTTCATATAGGGCATAAAATACTACTTACTTATAAATGTTTTGTTTTTGTAACTACTTTAAAGTGATTAATTAGACTATTAAATACATTTATAAAGGGAAAGGGATATCTGTGTAATATGCCAAGATTTGAAAGCCCAAGAGGAAGAGGAAGAAGCTCAGGTAGTGATAGACCTAGAGGTAGAAGTTCTGGAAGAAGTAGTGGTAGAGATAGCTTTACAAAGTTTGAAGACAGAGATACATCTAGAGGTAGAGGAAGACCTAGAGGCGGCAGCAGAGATAGTGGAAGAAGTGGCGGAAGAGATAGTGGAAGAGGATATGGCAGAGAAGAAAGAAGAGGAAGAAGTTCTGACATAGAAATGCACAAAGTAGTATGTGATGAATGTGGTAAGAATTGTGAAGTTCCTTTTAAACCAACATCAAGTAAGCCAATCTATTGTAGTGATTGTTTTAAAAAACACGATGGTAAAGGCGGAAGATCAAATGATGGCGGTAGTTCAAAAGTTCTTGATGAAATTAATAGTAAATTAGATAAGATCATGAAAGCAATGGATCTTGAGTAAATTTTAGTTCTTTAATTATATTGTGAAGTTAAAAAGTATATAATTTTTATTCATTTATATCTACATATAATAAACAGCAATTTATAATGAAAATAAAAATAATCCAGAGTGAAAAAGAGCCTAACGGCTAGTTCCATTACAATAGGCTGAAGGCAATGTCACTCAGTAAATTTGTTTTTCAGTCTAATATAATAAGATAAAACATAAGATTTATTAAACACATAAATTAAAAACTAATTATGAAACTATTAATAATAACACCAACTAAATTTCCAGCAATAACAGGTAATGCAATAGATGTTGAAAGAATTATAGTTGGTCTTAAAAAATATGTTAGTAAAATTAAGGTTGTTACGCCAAATAAAATCAATTTTGAACAAATTAAAAAGTTTAATCCTGATGTAATACATGCTTTTCATGCATATAAAAGTAATATTGCTGTTAAACTATCTGAAAAATTAAACAAACCCTTAGTTCTTGCTTTAACAGGTACTGATTATAACCACAATATAAAAGACAAATATAAAAAGAAGAAAGTTATGAGTACAATAAACAAAGCAAGTGTTATAACTGTATTTTCTAACAAAACAAAGAAATTAATTTCAACACAAATTCCAAAAATTAAAAATAAAATACATAGAGTTAGAAGAGATAAGCCGATATTAGAATCAAAGAAGTGGAAATTTAAATCTAAATATCGAATAAGTAAAAGTAATTTTGTATTTACCCTAATTGCAGGTATAAGATTAGTAAAAAACAACAGATTCCCAATAAAAGCTTTGAAAAAGTTACATAAAAAATATCCAAATATTAAATTCATAATTGCTGGTCCAATCTTAGACAATAAATATTTCTTGAAAATTAAAAAAGAAATAAAAAATCAAAAATGGATTAAATATATTGGAACAATCCCTAGAGACAAAATTAAACAAGTATATGAAAATTCAGATGTGATAATAAATTGTTCTCATTCTGAAGGATTAAGCAATGTTGTTTTTGAAGCAATGTTTTTAGGAAAAGCTATTTTAGTATCTGATATCCCAGGAAACAAGTTTTTAGTTAGAAATAATATAAGTTGTTTAAGCTATAAACATGATAATCCAACTGATTTTTATAAAAAAGCATTAAAACTTTATGAAGATAAAAAGAAACTTAAAAAATTAGAAGTTAATGCTAAAAAGAAAGCATTAAAGATGATTAATCCAAAAGAAGCAGAAGAATATTATAAGATTTATAAGAAAGTTGTTAATGCAAATGTGGAGCATACAAAGTAACTAATACAACTATTCCTATCCCTATTAATATTGCTAAAAGATGAATTATTGATTCTTTAAGTTTGCAATGTCTATGTAATTGTGGCAATAGATTAGAAGCTGCAATGTAAATAAAGTTGCCAGCTGCAAAAGGAATAATAAATTCTTTAAAACCAGTTAATTTGCTAAGTAAAATAATCCCAACTATTGTACCTATCATTGCAGTAATTGCAGATAGAAAATTAAAATATAAAGCTTTTTTCTTTGACATTCCTGAATATAATAAAACACCCATGTCTGCAATTTCTTGTGGCACTTCATGAAAAATAATTGAAATAGTAGTTGCAATACCTAAAGTAATACTAACAGCATACGCTCCTGCTATAACAAGACCATCAATAAAATTATGAATACCATCTCCAATTAAGTTAATAGGAGCTAAATTATAAGCATGACCATGCCCACAATGCCCATCTTCACATTTTTTATTATGATGAAAATGAACAAACTTTTCTATTATAAACATCACCAAAAAACCAAATAAAATAAGTAATGGTAAAACTATTGAATAGTTATGACCATCAGCACTTGAAAATATTTCAGGTAAAAAGTTTATGAAAACAGTGCTCAATAAAACTCCAACTGAAACACTTAACAAGAATAATAATGTTTTATTAGATATCTTTTTCTTGATTAAGAATGGAATTGCAACGATTATAGATATTAAAGAAACTATAATAACACTAATAATTGCATAATATGTTGATTCTAGCATAAAGATGTAAGATATCTAGTTGTTTAAATAATTTGTTAAAAAGAAAATAAAAGAAATAAAATATTAAAAATATGATTATGATATATTATAATCAAGTGTTCTATTCTGATGCTAATGAAACATTTTCTGCTTTAGGTCCACGATCGCCTTCAACAACATCAAATGTAACGTTATCATTTTCACGAAGTCTTACGCCATCGTTTAAACCAGTTTGATGTACAAAATACTCTTTGCCATCTTCACCAGCAACAAAACCAAAGCCTTTACCTTCGTTAAAAAATTTAACTGTGCCGTTCATTTTATTTACTCCTCCAATAATTTTTGTCCTATGATTTAAGACTGTGATGCATACTCTTTTTTTGCCTTTTCATGGCATTCTTCACAATAATTTTTTTTTGATTCCCCTTTGTTAACCAAATATCTTTTCCTACATAATCTACAGTATTTTACAATCCTATATGTCATTATATACCTCGAAATATTAATAGAAACAGATTATTGTCAAAATGCTCCTAATATATAGTGTATAATGAGGTGAGGTTTATAAATGCTTTGGTTTTAATGAGATTATCATTCAAATCACAGTTAAAGTGAATTAATTTTAATTTTTCATTATATATAGGAAAACATTTAAAAAGAACAACCAAATCTCAATGCTATGGCGGGCCTATGGTCTAGTGGCTATGACAGTGCCCTTACATCCTTTTCAAGGAAAGAAAGGCATTGATCCCCGGTTCGAGTCCGGGTGGGCCCATTAGTGCGGTGGTAGTATAGTGGTTAGTATACGGCGTTGCCAACGCTGTGACCCGAGTTCAAATCTCGGCCTCCGCATTGTTTTTCTCTTTGTTTATGTTATTGATTTTATTCTGTTTTTACTAGGGCGAAGCCAATGTAGCCCGTGATTTTTTTAATTAATAAAATCTTCCAGAGAAACATGTCCTCCGGACCCAGTAAAGAAAAAAAACTGATTAAACATCAAATATATACTTTGCTTGCCAAAAAGCTGACCGCATTGTTTATCTTCTTAATGTTGAATAACTTCTAGAACGTCCTTTAATTAATGACCAACCTTTAATTACTTTAGTTGGTATGTCTTCTTTTTCCTTGCATGCAGCAACTGTTTTTGCACAATATGGATCATCACAATCAACTTTAGCATTACCATTATTATCAAAACCATCTACACAATGTTTTTCATTACCATAATCACAAACACATATTGAAAATTTACACCCATTTATACCAAATGTTGCTGCTTTTTTCTTGTTACAATCATAATCAAAACAATCTATTTTATTATCAAAATCATTGTCTTTACCATCTCCACAATTTGATTCTGTCTGTGGAACACCAATTGATGTGCAAACACCTTTAAGACCAGGTTTTTTAAAATGATAACAAGTTGGTTTTCCTGGTTTTGTACAATCTTCATCAGTTGTGCATGTTGTTATAGATGAACTTTTCCCAGTAGTTTCTCCATCACCTATTGATGAACATATACCTTTAGTATTTGGCATCTTTGGAAGAATACAATTTGATTTTTCTGGATCTATACAATCTTCATCAGTCCAGCATAGTTTTATATTTGTTGTTTTGCCAGTAAGATCTTCACCAAAATCATTCAGAAATACAGATAAAACAAACACACATAAAACAAATATTATAATGATTGTAATTGCTTTTTTCATATATATACACCCATAATTACATCATATATAAATGTTTTTTTTGTAAATTTGTTGAATATAACAATATAATCACTCCAAACAAGTGGTGAAAACAATAGCTTTATAAAGGGATGGGCACCCCTAAGCTAAATAGAGGATATATACCAGAGATATTGGATATATCAGGTGAGTTAAGAAATCTTAATTCACATAATGTATATTAACAAAAATATACGTCAAAGAAAGGACAGTACTTTTTCTCTTCAGGAAAAGGATTTGATCTTTTCTTGAAACACGAGGTAAATTAAAAATGAAAAGTTTTACAGAATTAAATATAAATGAATCTATTATGAGAGTCATTAATGAAAAAGGGTTTACAGAACCAAGTTTAATACAGGAAAAAGCAATACCATTAATATTTGAAAATAAAGATGTTATTGGAGTTTCTTCTACAGGAAGTGGAAAAACATTAGCTTTTGCTGCAGGAATTATTCAAAGATGTACACCAAAACAATATGCTCAAGCATTAATATTAACTCCTACAAGAGAGTTAGCTGAACAAGTTACAAAAGTAATAAAAGAATTCACAAAATATACACATCTAAAAACAGCTGTTATTTATGGTGGAGTTGCAATTAATCCGCAAATTCAAAAATTGAAAAAAGCAGATATTGTTGTAGGAACACCAGGAAGAATTCTAGATCATCTTAGTCGAGGTACAATCGACTTTGGAGATGTTAAAAATTTAGTTTTAGATGAAGCAGACATGATGTTAGACATGGGTTTTATACATGACGTAGAGAAAATAATTAGAGAATGTCCTAAAGAAAGACAGACAATGCTATTTTCAGCAACTATGCCAAATGAAATCCTACATTTAACAAAAAGACACATGGTTAATCCAATCAGAATTGATGCAACACCACAAGTTGATCCAAGCAAACTTTCACAAGTATACTATGATGTAAGAGATAATGAGAAATTCTCATTACTTGTAAGTCTAATGAAGAAAGAAAAAGAAGGATTAGTAATGGTATTCTGCAATTCAAGAAGCAATGTTGATTTTGTTGCTGAGAATTTAAAGCAAAATGGCATTGAAGCAATGGCAATTCATGGGGGATTCTCACAAGACAAAAGAAGTAGAGTTATGGATAAGTTTCATTCAAAAAATGTTTATGTTCTAGTTTGTACTGATGTTGCAGGTAGAGGATTAGATATTAGTGGAGTATCACATGTATATAATTATGACATCCCAAGAGATAGTAAACAATATGTTCATAGAATTGGAAGAACTGCAAGAGCAGGTGAAAAAGGTCAAGCGATTAATATTTTAGCAAGCCGTGATCATGACAATTTTACAAGAGTACTTAGAGATAATGATCTTAGAATTGACAAAGAAGAAACACCACATCTTGAAAGAGTCAAAATTAGAAGAGTAGAATCAAGAAACGACCATGGTTTTGGTGGTGGAAGAAATAATATGGGCAGAGGAGGACATAGAGGCCCAAGTAGAGGAAGAAGTAATGACAGAGGAGATATGAATAGAGGCAATAATAAAATTAAACAACATAATAGAACTGGTTTTAAAGGCTCTAGAAAAAACAACATGAGAGAAGCAAGAGTTAGAGAGTAAAGAAATCAATTATAATAAAAAAATTTAAAAATAGAAGAGATATCTCATGCTAATATGGCAGTATGCCACGAGTATAAGTATCAAGGAGGAATAGTAAAATGGAAGGAAATGTAAAGTGGTTTAACAGGAAAAAAGGATATGGCTTTGTAGAAGGCGAAGATGGACAAGAATATTTCGTACATCACTCAGGCTTAGCACAAGGCACATTCATTAGAGATAATGATAGAGTATCATTTGAACCTGGTGAAGGCGAAAAGGGTAAACAAGCTCAGAATGTAACTTTACTTCAAAAAGGCAGTGAAAGAACAGATATTGAACAACCTCAAGAAGGAGAAGCAAAAGAAGAAGCTCCTGCTGAAGAGGCAACTGAAGAAGCTCCTGCTGAAGAAGCAACTGAAGAAGCACCTGCAGAAGAAGCAACTGAAGAAGCACCTGCTGAAGAAGTAACAGAAGAGCCTGCTGAAGAAGCAACAGAAGAACCTGCAGTTGAAGAAGAAGCACCTGTTGAAGAACCTGAAGCAACTGAAGAGCCTGTTGAAGAAGAAAAAAAAGAAGAATAAATTAGCAATAATAGATTCTTAGTAAATTTTTATTTTTTTGATATTTTTTCTTAAATTTTTAATGATATAGTTTGAAATCCATTCATGGCGCGCTAATGAGGCGAAGCCAAATAGGATATTTTCTAAACTTCAAAGTTTACTTTGAAGGCTTGCAAATCTTGATTTGGAAGAAGAAAATCTCTGTGAGCGCTGCCAAGAATAAATGGATTTTCTTATTAACTTACTAGAATTAATTCCAAACATTAATAAAGAACAACACCTACAATAATAATATGGCAGTAAAATATAAGAAGAAATGTATTAGATGTAAAAAAAACTATGTTCTTGTTACATGGAGAGAACGTTTCCCAACATGTTTTGAATGCCAAAAAAATGAGTTAAATGGGGAAATAGATGACCCTAAAATGAAGAAAATGTTTGATATTCCAGATGAATTTTACAAAGAAAATGGTTTCTTAAGAAGTATTAAAGTGAATTATATAAGATATGGTGGATTGTCAGAACCACAAATTGAAGCCTTCAAAAAGACAGTTAAGAAAATGAAGGATGAGAAAAAAGAGTAAATTTAAAAGTTAACCTAAGATTCTTTATTATATGGAAAAATTAGCTGTAATAGTAAATACACATCCTGGTAGAAATAGGGCAATCCAATATACTGAACAGGTTTTAAATTCCCTTGGCCATAAAACAATAATTCTTCAAGGACATGATTATATTGATCCGCTTGACCATGATCCAACACACGTATTTTTATCAGCAGTTCCTACAAACGCACAATACTCATTAACTGAAAAACGTGCTAAAGATTTTGTTTCTCAAAGATATGGTTGGTTAAAAAATTTAGAAATACCTGTCATGGGAATTTGTTATGGCCATCAAATAATTGCACATATGTATGGTGGAGAAGTTAAAGAGATGAAAAATGAAAAAATAGCTCTTCAACGTAAAATTAGAGTTAATAGTGAACAAGATAATTTAGGGATATTTGATGGAATTGAAACAATTGAAGGGTTTGTTGCACATAATGATTATGTTAGACCACCTGCTGGCTTTAGTACCATAGCAACAAGAAAAAGAATTTGTTATGCCATGAAACATTCAGAAAAAGATATTTATGGACTGCAATTTCACCCAGAACTAAGTGGGGAAGTTGGTAAAGAATTAGTTAAAAGATTTATGGAATTACCTACTACAAACACTACTGAATAATTTATGCCTTATATTTCTGATATTTTAAATAAGAATAAACAACAAGATACAAAGAAAAGGCTAATACTGGAACTATAAACAATAGTAATGCAAATTTCTGAAAAAATAAACCAATAAAAGCCAATATTCCAGCAATCTTAAATAATTTTCCACCTAATTTATGTGTTGCATTCCAAACTTTTTCATTGCTTAATGTCCATGGTGTTCTAATCCCAATAAACCAATTTCTTTTTGCATTTTCAATCAAAATCCCACAATAGAAAAATAAAATACCTAAAGCTGGTAGGATCATCTGTGTCATATTAAATACAATGTTCATATTCCAAAGAACAGTTAGAACATAGATGTAAAATAGAAATAACAAAATTAATACAATAAAGCCATCAAAATATTTTTCAAATTTCTTAATATTATTTTTGAGTGGATCAATTTTAGGAATTGCTAAGAATAATAAAAGAATTGCTAAAGAAATAATTGGCATTAAAAATAATCCCCAAAACTTACCCATGTAACCATCAACTTCTCCTTGAGAATTCCAATGAGAAGCAACTTGATCTGGAAATGAAGGATAAAAATAAATAGAAATTACAAAAGAGATAATAACTATGAATAATGCAAATATTGTTGTTTTCTTCATTAGAAAAGCTATTGTTTCTTTAATTTAAATAATTAATGGAAAATTAAGCAAGGTTTATAAAACCAGCTGAAATTCTTTAGTTGATGTTATGGAAAATACTTAATAGACTTGTTAGAAATAAGCATATACAAAGTCAAAAAATAAGAAATAGACCAAAAGTAGTAGTAGAAAGAGTTCCAACTAAAAAAGGAAAAGGAGGTCTAAAATATAAATCAGAATTTAATGTTTATATCCCAAAGTTAAGAGAACAAGAATTAATGTTTCAAATACCTTCTCCAACTTATATTGCATATAAAGCAAAACCTAGAAAATTATATAATGGTGATTGCAATTATTGGAATTTTGTCACATCAAAAGATAAGTATATTGATGAAATAATGACAGATTTAATAGGAAGATATTTTGGTAGTAAGATGTCAGGAAATGAAAAAGAAGTTGCACAATTAGTTTTAGATTTTGTTCATCAAATCCCTTATGAAGATAGAAATTTAACATATGTTAAATATCCAATTGAAACATTATGTGAATTTAGTGGAAATTGTGTTGATCTTTCTGTGTTAGGAGCATCAATGTTAACAAATGTAGGAATTGAATGTTGTATATTAGGATTAAATGGACATGCCCTTCTGGGAGTTGATGTTCCAGGCGAAGGCTCTATTGTAAGATATAAAGGCAAATCTTATCAAGTAGCAGAAACAACAGGAACATTTATGCCATCTAAACCAGTAGATGATAAAATAGGAGAAACAGAAGAAGATATTAATACGTTAGAAACTATTGATTCAAGACATGGAAGAAAGATAATTGTTGAACCATACCGCTAATTATTTAAATCTAAAAGATAATTCTAAGAATATGGCAGGGAAAAGGTTTAAAACAAAAGCTAGGCATCAGAAAAAGAAAGATGAACAAATAAAGATAGCTAAGCAAAGAATTAAAGAATTATTTAAGCAAGCTGTTGATATTTTTAGTGAAGATCCTAAACTTAGTAATAGATATGTTCAATTAGCTAGAAAAATAGCTATGAAATTTAAAGTAAAATTAACTTCTACTCAAAAAAGAAAGTTCTGTAAGCATTGTTATTGCTTTTTAATGCCTGGTGTTAATTGCACTGTTAGGATTACAGGGAAAACAATTACATATACCTGTAAGAAATGTAAGAAGTTTACTAGGATTGGGTATAAGAGTAAGAAAACAAGTAAAAAATAATAAAAGTATATAAATTAAGTATTATATATTAATTAATTAACAACATTTAACTAAATAATCACATTTTACTTTAAACATTCAAAAAAAGAGGCAACGTGAAAATAAGATTTTCACTGGTCTATTTTTTGAAAAAATAAATAATCAAAAATTTAGTTCAAAAAAGAGGTACAACCATGGTTAGTTACAAGATTACTAAGATTAAAGCTAGAGAAATACTAGATTCTAGAGGAAATCCTACAGTTGAAGCTGAAGTATATACTAAATCCGGAATGGCTTATGGTCATGTCCCTTCAGGAGCATCTACTGGAATACATGAAGCATTAGAATTAAGAGATGGTGGTAAGAGATATGAAGGAAAAGGTGTTCTTAAAGCAGTAATTAATGTTAATACTAAGATATCTAGAAAATTAAAAGCCATGGATGTTCGAGATCCTAAAAAAATTGATCAAGTAATGCTAGATTTAGATGGAACAGTGAACAAATCCAAGCTAGGAGCAAACGCAATCTTAAGTGTAAGCTTAGCATGTGCTTCATTATTAGCACAACTTGAGAAAAAACCATTGTATTCTGTTTTAGGGAAAGGTAGAATGTTACCGATACCTTTTATGAATGTAATTAATGGAGGAAGACACGCAGCTAATAAATTAGCAGTGCAAGAATTTATGATTGCTCCGTTTGGTAAGAATTTTAAAGAAAGTTTAAGAATAGGAGATGAAGCAGGTCATGAACTTAAAAGAGTTTTAACAAAAAAATATGGAAAAGCATCAACAAATGTAGGAGATGAAGGTGGGTTTGCCCCTAATATCAGTCATGTTGAAGATGCATTACGTATAATAGTAAAAACTTTTGAAAATTTAGGATATGAAAAGAAGATTAAAATAGGAATGGATGCAGCTGCTTCTGAATTTTACAAACAAGGATATTACCATATTGATGGGAAAAAGTTTGGATATCATAAAATGCTTGACTTTTACGAACATATGGTAAAACATTATCCAATTATCTCTATTGAAGATCCATTTGCACAAGACCACTTTTTGCCATGGAAAGATATTACAGATAAATTAGGAAGTGGAGGAGTAAATAAAAAATTGCAAATTGTTGGTGATGATTTATTATGTACAAATCCTAGAAGAATAAAAATGGCTTTAGATAGAAATATGTGCAATGCCTTATTATTAAAAGTAAATCAAATTGGAACTTTAAGTGAAGCAATTGATGCTGCAAAGTTAGCAATGAAAAACAAATGGAATGTTATGGTATCTCATAGATCAGGTGAAACAAGTGATCCATTTATTGCAGACCTTGCTGTTGCATTAAATTGCGGACAAATTAAAACAGGTGCTCCTTGTCGATCAGAAAGATTAGCTAAATATAATCAATTGTTGAGGATAGAGGAGAGTATGGGTAAGAGAGCAAAGTATGCAGGTAAGGTATTGAAGTTTAGGAAGTAGTTATTTCTTTTTTACTAGGTCCGGAGGACGTGTTTCTCTGGAGGATTTTATTAATTAAAAAATCACGGGCTACATGGACTTCGTCACTAGTTAAAAAGAAGGAGACTTTATTGGAAGCAAAAGAAGAATTATGATTTTTTTCTATGTTTTACTTTTTCTATAAACTCAATCATATCTTTAATAAGTGGTTCTGCTTCATCTACTGAAATATCTTTCCCATAATAGTTTATAGAATTTCTTACTTTTCTGAATTCATTGAAAATAGTCCCTAACTCTGACTCATCAAGAATTTCTTTAAGAAAGGAACAATAACATTCGTGATTGTATATTTTGAAATTATTTTCAATGGAGATTGCTTCAAGGTATTCTCTTAACGCATCATATGTTAAAGTAACTTTAGAAGATGCTGTAGTTTAATCTAATGGTAACATAGATTGTGATTTTAGTTTTTTATCAGCGGATTTTAATAAAGAAGCAATAAGATTATGATCTATATTAACCTCTTTTACTAGTTTATTATCTTTGCATTCTTTCCAATCCATATTACCAATTCCCCAAAACAATGAATCCATTGTATAAGTTATTCAATAAATTCTTATTTTTAACTTCATTTTCATTTTTAAACATGAAAATCTGAATTTTTCTCTTAAGTTTTTTTTCAAACTTTTCTAAATGTAACTCTTTTTTTGAAGAGGTAAAAATAGCAATATCAATATCTGAGTTTTCATTAACTTCTGCCTTTGATAATGAGCCAAACAAGATAACTAAAGGAGAAATTAGTTCTTTATCAAAATATTCAGTAAGCTTTATCTCTTTAAATCTCTGATACCAGTAATTCCTTGATAAATCAATAAATATTTTGCTTTCTTTATTAGCAAAATAGTAATTATAACCTCTATCTTCTTCTTTATTTAGTAAACCATCTTGTTTTAGAGATTCAAGTAATGTTGAAGCAGTTGGTGGACTTATATTTCTAATTCTTGCGTATTCCCTAACATTGATTCTTCTATAACAATCATTGAAAAAAGGTTCCAAATCGTTAAATATTTTTAACATATGTTAAATAATATTAACACTTATATTTAAATCTTTTGGTTGTTAAGGATATTTAACAGGTGTTAAGTTAATTTAACATAATAATAGACATTTAAAGAATCATCTTTTTTACTAGGTCCGGAGGACGTGCTCCTCACTAATTTTAATTAAATTAAAAAAATCACAAGCTACATTGGCTTCGCCCTAGTTAAAAAAATAAGAAAAGAAAAAAAAGAGTCTAACAGCCAGACTTTGTTAGAGATTATTTTTCCAATGAAGAGTATTTAACAACAAGCTCATCTAAATCTAATAATAATTGATCTTGAGAATCAGAATTCATAGTTTGATATGGTTGTCTAAGGGATTTTATCTTTGCTCTAAATAGTCTTAAATATCTTTCTTTTACTACATCTCTTTGGCCTTTTTTCTTTTCTTTGTCATATAATTTTTTTAATTCTCCTAAGGGAACATTCTCTTTTTCTAGATCATAAATCCAATCTACTCTTTTTCTAAAATCTTCTAAACTTTGATTTTCACCTAAGTCTAAATCAACCCTATCCTCTAATCCATCATCTTTTTTTAACATATTTTTTAACTTAGTCATTGCTTTGATGATATATATTCTATCTTTGAATTCGTCGTATTGAATCCCTGAATTAGGAGGATATACAAACGCATCATCAGGTAAAGGTTTATGAGGATACTTACCAAGATAACACAATTCTAATGATTTCTTTACAACAGGAATTATTTCATTATCTGGAGCAACATCTAAAGCGTACAGCAACTTAGGGACACTATCTAGATCATGATTAACAAAGTAAAATTTTCCACTGCGAGAAATAATTGAAAGAAAACTATGAGAGTTATCACTACAAGGCATGTCATGCCTAAACCTATGGCCTTGAACAGTATGAGGATAAGAAATAGTTGTTTCAAATGTAGTAAATTCTCTACTCATTGCTTTAGCAATATCAACAAGCCTAAGATCTTTCTCAACTAATATTCCTTTAAAGAGAACAGAAAGTTTTTGTGATGCTTCCTTCAAAGCTGCTTCATCTTCAGAACTTAGTTCAAACATTTTTATCCCCTTTATTTTTCTGTTGGATTATAAACACCTTGCACTTTTTCAGGTTGATATGGAAATCTAAGTGGAATAAATCTAGCAAATCTATTAGGTAATGTTTCAATGTAATGGTTTTGTCCAGGTTTAACATTAACCCATTGTCCTGGTTGAACTTCAAATCTGTTCCCATCTAACTCAAAATATGCTCTTGAATGAAATTCAAAAAGTTCATCTTGATCAGGATGATTATGTGTTGGAACATTTCCACCAGGAGGAACAATAAGTCTATGTAATCCCATCAAAAAATTTGAATGTTCGCAATGTATTTCTTTTCTATTTACAGTATAACCTGCATCTCTTGTATTAATAACAGAAGCTGCATTTGAATTCTTAACATCTAAATCATACAACCAAGAAACAGACTCAAACAAATCAATAATTCTATCCATTTCATCAGAAGGACACATAGTAACTCTATAAAAATTAGTTAATTTATCGTGATAATCTCCTAAATGACGAATAGCAATTCCTGCTGCTTCTGCTTGTTCTCTTAAAAATAAACTTTGATTTTCAGGCACAACAACAATAGAAGAATGATTATCAGTTTCTAATACTCGGTAAGATGGAAGTTCTCTAATAGCAAGATTAAATCTTTTTTTTTCCTCCCTTATTATTTGTGCATTTTCTTTATAATGTTCTTCTGAATCTAAAGCAGCAGTAGCTACTTGTTGAGCAATATTATCAAATCCAAGATATCGCTCATTAAAATTAATCATTTCTTTAACATTTTCCCCACATAAAGCATATGCTATTCTAACTCCAGCAAGACCATAAAATTTTGAAAATGCCCTAGCTACTAGTAGATTAGGAAATGAATTTACAAGACTAGTAATATCTTTAACATTATCTTCCCTAAAACCTTCATGTGTTTGATCAAGAAGAACTAATGTTTCTTCTGGTGTTGCTTCTAATATTTTTTGTAGATCATTATTTGAAGTAGAAAAACCTAACGGACCTTCAGGATCAATAAGAACAAGAACATTTGATTTATGTTGAAGTTTATCTAACAAATCAATTATGTTATAACTAAAAGAGTTCTGTTTGTCATGAAAGCTAAAAGTGGTTATTTTGGCTTTATGATGAGAAGCTAATTTATGATAATAAGGAAATCCTAATTCAGGTAAAATAACTGGTGTTTGTGGTGATAGAATATAATCAAAAACTCTATGAATAACTCCAATTACTCCTTGTTCTAAGAATATTCTTTCTTTATCAACACCATGTTTTTTAGCTAATACCTCTAACATAAGTGGATCTTTTTGATAACGACTAAGGGTTTCAATATCACAAGAAGAGAGTGCTTCAGTTACCTTTATTGATGGTGGAAAGTTGAGTTCATCTTTGTCTGCATGTATCATTTTTATTACCATTTTTACCCTTATTTTACCTCTTTGTCACCCAAGAGTAGTTATGAAACAAGACAAGCTTAATAAGGTTTGGTACACTTAAAATTAAACTAAAAGTTTAAATATAAGTTACATTATACTAAAAGTTTAATTACATTTTCATTTAATAGCAAAAAACAACAACTTGGCCAGGCGAAGCGAAGCTGAGTAGGACTTTAGAATAAAGTCCGTCTGTGCCATTATTGTTGTTGTTTTTTGCTTCAGGGTAGAGAAACATTACTAAAAAGAGTAAGATTACACTAAAATCAAGAAAAAGATTACCAAAAACTGTAAACAACAACAAAAATGGCAATTGAAATAACCACACCAAGCCTAGGAACAGCAAAAAAAACAACAAAAGACTTAGTCATAAGTACATTAATGTATGAATATCCTTTAACTTTAGCAAAGATAACAAATTCTATCAAAAAGAAATTTCATGCTAGTGTTACATTCCAAGGAGTAAGAAAAGCAGTTAACCAATTAGTAGAAAATGAAGTTATTGTAAAAATTGGAGAAAAAAGTAAGCACTATCAGTTAAACAAAGAATGGATAGTAAAATTAAGAGACTTTGCTGAGCAAATGCATGAATCATATTACTCAAAAAGTAAAGGAATTAGAGAAGTTGAGGCAATTGGTGAAGATATTAAAGTTTATACATTTGATAATCTTATTGATTTAGATAAATTTTGGGATAAATTAATAACTAGATGGTTTGAAGCCGATAAAGATAATCCAAAAAAGAAAGTTTATGCCCAACTTTCAGGACATACATGGTATGTTCTTGGACAATTAGGAGAAGAAACTGCAATCTTAGAAACAATTAAAAAACATAATATTAATTTTTATATTTTTGCAAATGATAATACTTTTTTAGACAGATGGTCAAAAAAATATTACAATGATCTTGGCTTCCATTACACAACAAACAAAAGTAAAAAAAGAAATACCAATGCAAGATACTTCTCTGTCTATAATGATTTAATAGTACAGGCTGAATATCCACAAAAAATTGCAGATGAAATTGATGAAGTCTATAATAATACAAAAGATTTTGAAAGTTTTGACGCTACAAAATTAATAAGAATATTAAGAGAAAAAGCAGAATTAAAAGTAACAGTAATGAGAAATCCTATTGTTGCAGAACAATTGAGGGAATCTATATTAAGGCATTTTAAGAAGTAAATGTTTTTTTCTTTTTTACTAGGTCCGAAGGACATGTTTCTCTGGAATTTTTTCTTTTTATTATGTTAATTGAGAAAGTAAAAACCTATGAAACGTACTATCCTCGGGCTAAAGCCCGAGGCATTTACCGTACGTTTCTTTTAATAGCTACATAACTTCCCACCTATTTGAATCTTCAATGTAGTTTTTTATGGTCTCAGCACTTACATTCCCAACACTCCGGTACATGTAACCTTTACTCCATAATCGTTTATATTTCTTTAATGCTGGTCTTTTACACCTTATATAATAAGACGTGCCACCTTTTATAATTTGGATTAGCTTCCTAATTGAATAGTCAGGTGGACAAGAAATAAATAAGTGTACATGATCAGTCATTATCTCTTTAGAAAACAATTCTAGATTATGGTTTTTACAAATCCAATCAATTGCTTCTTCAGCAAGCTGCCTTTGATCTGGAAATTTAAACACTGGATATCGTGCTCTTGGAATTAATACTACATGATACCAATTTTGTCCAAGACTATGCGAAAACTTTATTAATTCATTAGACTTATTTCTACTCAAATCAATCACCTCGTACATGTTGTTTCTAAAACAATGTGTACGAGCTCGTACTTCTACACTAAATTCAATGTGCATATTTAATATAAAAGTTTAGAATTGAAAAAGCTTCGCTTTTTTTCACACACTGAAGTGTGTGTCCATCCTACCTCAAGTTAAAACTTAGAGGTATGACGGAACCAAGGTTCAATAACAACA
>JABHXF010000036.1 GCA_018657385.1 Candidatus Woesearchaeota archaeon
ATATGTTTTTTTATATTGGGAACTGAAATCCAATTATACACTACATAACGTGTTTTAATAAATTATTCAATGGGATTTCAGCCACTATAACCGGCAGCAACAACATATCTGTTAGGAGCGATGCACATACTCTTATTCCATTGGTACTTGGCTCCATAATTGCCAATCATTACTTGGGGAGTAAGCACCAAATATAAAATAAGGACCTTGCATTTGTTTGAAATAACCTTGATAAACATCAGTGAACCTACTTGGGGAGCCTCCAAAGCCTCCTCCTCCTCCACCAGCACCCATATTTCTAATTGGACTGCCGAATGCACGCCATGTTTCAGTTAAAATCCTTCCTTGACCAAATAAACCTTCTTCACCATGTCCTTCGGAAATCATAGTTCCTTCATATCCTCTTTCTTTCAAATATTCAACTGCTTTTTTTACAGGTAAATTACCTTGTCCAACAGGCAGGTGATGGTGACCAGCACCTAAACCATCAACAACGTGTAAATGTCCAATAATCTTTTCATCCTGCATTTTTTTGACTTTTTCCATATACCAACCATCAAATCTTTCCTTTCTTTGTTCTTTTGTTTCTCCAGGTTTAGCAGTAAAATGTTTCCACCACATTCCTAAATGTTGTGTATCAATTGTTGCTTTTATGTGATCTAATGCTTTCTTCTCAGCTTCTTTTTTAGTAACTCCAGTATAATGTGGATTAGGAACTTTAATTAATCCACCATGCCTATCTCTTCTTTTTCCAGGATCTTCAATAAACTTTTCAGTTAATAACTCAACCATCTTTTGTCTTCCTTCTTTTACAAGGTCAATTAATTCATCAGGATGGCTACCATAACCCATTTCAGGGAAAATATTTTCTGGAGCAAGATGGATTGGTTTGTTTGCATATGGTGACTTAGCTGTTCTTTCCATTGCATAAATTCCAGCTTCTGCATAACTTGTTGCAGTTTGTTCTTTTGCATATGCTTCTACAGGAACAACATGTAATAAAGTTTCCCAAGTTTCATCTGCATTAGCGTCAGATGCAGCTGAACTTTCTCTAATAAATTTCAAACTTCTTTCAGCTTGTTCAAGTCCTCTTGCAATCCATTCACTTGGTAACTTGTTTTCAGATGGTACGTATTCTCCACCTTCAAAATGTCTTATAACAGGATTTGATTTAAATTGTTTCCATAATTCATCTTTAGGGGTATTTTTTTCTATTTTTTTAAAGAAGTCATATGCTTTTTTTAGTTTTGTATATTCTTCTAATTCTTTTTTATACATTCTTCCATGGAATAGGGATGAACCTCTCGCCTGCATTACTCTTGTCTCCATCTGAGATCTAAAAAACATTTCTTCTGGTGAGTATTGTCTACCATTTCTCCATGGTTCATTTTCTAAATTATGTTCGTTCCAGTCATCTGCTCTTTTTTCAAAGTCTTCCCATGTTAATCTGTTAGTCTCAAATCTTGTTTCTTCTTCATTCCAATATGGGACTCTATTAAATAAATCACTTGGTTTTGTTTCATCTAATATTACTCCATTTTCATCAACATATCTTTCTCTTCCATCTTCACCAATAACTGTTTTAAATTTTGGTTCGTGTACAACTTGTGATTTTCTAACTTCTGTAATCAACTTTCCTGTTCTGTCATCTACCATGTAAAGAACAGCTCTTCCAGGTTCTTCATTATAACTTTGAAATTCCCATGTACCATCTGCATTAGCTTTGTTCCATTTTTGTGCAGTCATATCTCTTTGAAACTCTCCTGTATGAACAACAACTGCTTGTGCTCCAACATCTCCTGCTAAATCTATTGATTTTTTCACTTCTTCCATTTCAATTTTACGATGTTCGTCATTAAATCCTTTTTCTTGTGGATTAAATCCTGACATATTACCTATGTTTGTTGGTGTATGTACTGATGTAAATTTTACAGAATTAACTCTTGCTAAATCTCTTAATGCTTCTCTTGCATCTTTACCATATGCTTCTGCTCCTACTGCTTCAGCACCACCACCCATATTAGTACTTAATTCAACCCAACCAGTACCTCTTCGAATTGCATCAGTTGTTGTTTTAATTAAACTTCCAAATCTACTTCCTTCTGGGACACTCATACCTATATCAGCTACTCCAACAATTGGTTTTCCTACTGGATCTCCATATGGATTTCCTGCAAATTCTCCAAAATAGCCAGAATTATCTACTGCACCATGATTTTGTGGTTCAGCTCCAAAGTAACCTGTTCCAAATTCCATTAGTATACTTATTAGTATATTGATATATAAAGGTTGTGATTAGACATATTATCTTGATTATAGCAAAGAACAATAATGGCCAGGCGAAGCGAATGAAATGAGCTGAGTAGGATTTTATGCAATAAAATCCGTCTGTGCCAATGTTGTTGTTCTTTGCATAAATTATTTATTTTAATAAATTTAGTTTATCTAATTATTTTTAATATGGTGATGATAGTTCTAATAGAAAAACTTTTGAATAAAATTCAAACCTTTACTATCAAAGATAGTAAAGTTTATAAATCCCCTATAATTTGCTTAAAAGTGTTATAGACACATAAATTAGCCATTTTAATTGAGTTGCAATCATTAAAAGGCTGAATTATTGTTAGAATCGAAAAATACTAAGAAATCACAGGTGAAAATGAATGGCAAGCTTTAATAATGTTCCACAAACAGAATTAGTCAATAAAACAGCTGAAAAGCTTAAGGAACTCAAAGAATTAAACCCACCAGAATGGGCATTTTATGCAAAAACTGGTGTACATAAAGAAAGACCTCCAGCAGATAAAGACTGGTGGTATGTACGGGCAGCAGCAATATTAAGAACAATTGCAATTGTTAATCCAATTGGTGTTTCTAAGTTAAGAACTAAATATGGCGGAAAGAAAAGAAGGGGCCATAAACCTGCAAAATTCAAAAGAGGTTCTGGTAGTGTAATTAGAAAAGTTTTACAACAATTAGAGGCAGCAGGTCTTGCAGAGAAAAAAGATAAAAAATGCAAAGGCAGATTTATTACAACTAAAGGTATTAGGGTATTAAATGATGTTGCTAAAGAATTATTTTCAAAATATCCAAAAGTTAAAAAAACAGAAAAGAAAGAAACTGTTGAACCAGTAACTGAAGCTAAAGTTGAGGAAAAACCTGAAGCTAAAGTTGAAGAAAAACCTGAAGCTAAAGTTGAGGAAAAACCTGAAGCTAAAGTTGAGGAAAAACCTGAAGCTAAAGTTGAAGAAAAACCTGAAGCTAAAGTTGAGGAAAAACCTGAAGCTA
>JABHXF010000037.1 GCA_018657385.1 Candidatus Woesearchaeota archaeon
AAGATTAAAAAGATTAATAAAAAACTCAGAAAAACACAAGGATCATAACTTTTACAATCCAAGAGCAATTGACAATCATTTAGATAATGATTGCATCACTGCTGCAGAACATGGATTCATGCTCGGCTATCTCGACACCTAACACCCCTTTTTCTTTAATGTGCCTTCAGAAATACCTTTAGTGTTGGAGAGATCACCCACTGCCTTTAAGGCACCTTAGGTATCCTCCTTCACCCTTTTTCTATAAAACTTACATTCCAACTAAATCTCTTAAAACAAAACTAGCAATTATATTAAATATCAACATTATAACAAATGCAATACTTACATAAGTTATTGTACTAATTAACAAATTCTTCCCTAACAAAAACCTTTCATTTAATTTATCTTCACCATTCTCAATACTATTTGATAATATTGTTAAAATAAATACTATTTGTACAACATAAATTCCAACAACTGCTTGGAAAAAATAAGGGGGAATACCTAATCCAAATATCTCAGGAACATTAGCACTATACTCTCCACCACCTGCAGACTGTTGTTCTAACAATGGGCCTAGTTTACCTAATATATTTGAAATCATAGAAGTGATACCAATAACAATTCCAGCTATTGCAGGTGTCATTAAAGCAATTTGTGATTTCATTGAAGAAATAATATCTGCTAATAAATCTTTTAATCTTTCATCAACTCTATGTATTTCTTGAATATATCTTGCAACATTCATAACAGCACGTGCAGCAACTCTTGGACCTTTTTTTGCACTTTCTGTTAACACTTTCATAGAACTTTCAATCATTTTCGAAGGAAAATACAATAATGCACCTCTTTTCCTGTCAAAAATTGCTTCTTCAACATTCATACCCATTTCTGTTATATTCATAGTTACTTGTTGGAAAAATCTTGCAGTTGTTGTACCTTCCATTACAGAAGCAACTCTACTAAATGCAATCTCTGCAGGAATACCATCCCCTAACCTATTTCCTAATTGATAAAGTCCAGATGCAAATTCTTTTTCAAGTTTTTTTGTTTGTTCTCTAATTTTTATAACATTCTTTGATTTAAATTTATAATAAAGTCCAAAACCGCATGCAAACATTAATGGAATACAAAGACTAAGAATTGCACTTCCTAATCCAAATGGTCCAACTTGTCCAGAACCAGCATCACCTTCTCTATAATCCAATAAACAATACTCTAATCCACAACCACTTGTTAAATCAGTTCTTCCAATTCCAAAATCAGGAAAACCAATAAAATGTAACAATAATGGCATAATACCAATAAAGAAAAATAAAATAGCAACACTTATACTTAAATAAAGAGGAGAAATCTTAATTTCTGTTCCTAAAACGTTTATTATAAAATTTTGATATTTTTTTAGTTCTGGATTATCTTTACTAATATCAGAATCTCCATAACCAGTAGGTCTTTTTGATAAAATAACCTTTCCCATAATATAAACTATTATTGGGATTACAATATTATACAATACTGCAATATGGTACCAAGATACACCTCCAAGAAAACTCACAACCAAAGGTAAAATAACTAAACCCAAAATTGGTAAAATAATACCTAACATATGTAATGTTGTAATTGGATTCTTCAAATTTTGAGCATAATGCAACATTTTTTCATAAGTCTCAGATAAAATTAAATCCAATGCTTTATCTAATAATGAAACTCTTCGTGATTCTGATGATTCATATAGAGACGACTCAAGCAAATGAAATGCTTCAATAAACTCCATATTATATTTTCTCCAATTTTTAAGATAATTTTCCAAGGATTCTTTTACTGAACTATATTCTCCTGTTTCTAAATCCCAAATTACTTTTTTTAAATCCATAGCCAATGGACCAGTTAAATGATTAGATGCAAACTCAATAGCACGCTCAAGATTAGAAGTATGTCTCATATATGTAGCTACATAAAAAATACACAAAACCATCTGATTAGAAGCTTGTAATCTCCAATTATTCGCTAAAAAACTAGGAAGTTTTTGAAGAGGAAATATCATTATGGTTCCAGCAATCAAGAAAAATATAATAAAAAACATTGAAATTTCTCCAGCAGTAATCAAAGGAAAGAGAACAGTTAATAAAATACCTAAAAACATGAATGCAACAGGAGCTAAAAGTGAAAAACTTATAATTCCAGTTGGACTAACATTAAGATGAGCAGTGTTTATATCTTCATTCATCTGCTCAATCTTTTTTGCATCTGGTTTTATCTTTAAAACCTTCTCTGCTAAATTACAACCTTTTTCATAAAAACTAACATGTGCAGGCAATAAATCTTTTTTAAATTGAGTATATTCAACAGAAGAAACCTCTGATTTCTTA
>JABHXF010000038.1 GCA_018657385.1 Candidatus Woesearchaeota archaeon
AGATAGAAAGCGCGATCCTGTGTAACAGATGCGACTCTCAATCTTCTTTCAAATTCCCTAATTCTTCTATCTACCATTCGTCGTAATGCTAAAGGAGAAAAATATTTTATTTCTATTAATTTTTCTATCTCATTATTAACTATAACAGCCGCATCAACAACGAGAGCTTTGCTTCCTCTACCAATTTTAACTTCCGTGCCATACCCACCTTTACCATAAAGATCAGCCAAATATTTGCCAACCACCTCCTCTGCTTTCTTGGCTCTAACTCTTAACGAACGTAATTGTGAAGATCTGTTTTTTATACTTTTATCTATATCGATTTGCTCATTAATCTCCTTTTCATCTACCTTCTTTTTGCTTTCTTTATCCTCTTGAGATGTTGGTGGAGAAGCATAATTATTAAAAGTTGGATTATTATTAATCTCTGCTCTTAAACTAATTATATTATCTTTGAACTCTTCTCTAAAATCTTTTATGTCTTTTCTTATTTTAAATCCAAACATATTAACCTCACCAACAATAGGAAAAAGTAGTAGAAAAACCCAGGTTACAAAAACAACTAAATCAAATTGACTTGTATTGCCGCTTAGAATAGCTTCCCATCTAACAACAACTAGAGTTGTTAGAATTATTAACAACAATATCCACCAACCAATTTTAAACTTATTAGGAAATTCCATAATTATTTAAATATTTTATTATAAACTTGTGTTATTAAAAACATTGCATAATCTATGTCTGAAACATCGTCAATAAAAAATTCGCTTATATGTTTATTATAATGCTTCATACTATTTTTAGAGTATGAAACTTTATTATCTGGATCTTTCATATCTTTTGGTACCACTCTATATAACTCTACTCTTAATTTTGACTTTCTAGGGGTTATGGCTACCAAAACCATCTTACCAATATTGTAACCAACATAAAATTTAGTTACGTTACGTTCAATTTTATCATCTATGCCTAATATTTTCTCTTCTAGTGCATCAAAAATATTCTTTGATTTTTCCCAACCCTCTTTAAAATAATCATCTAAAGTATATTTTTTTATTTCTCTACTAACGCTATCTATTGTTTTGTCTTTTGAAATAGTATTAATGGAGTCGCTGCCCTCTACAGATTTTAATCTATTATATAATATTGAATTATTCTTATACTTACTTACCTCCCAAAGCTCAATTGGCAAATCCTTAAAATTTATTGCGTTCTGTTGATAAGAGGTAAATGATTGAGATATAAACACAACCTTAGATTGTGACCAATCAACTTTGATATTATTTAAATCCATTTTTGTTTTCCTCGCATATTCTAAAATAAAAGAATCTTTGTTATTTAGAAGTGTTGATAAATATGAGAAACCTTGATCAACCACACTAAAACTTCTATCTCTCTTGTATTCTATAATAACAAAAGATTTTGTTTCCTCATCAAAAGCCAAGGTGTCTAATCTAAATTTCTGTATTGCAAATTCAGAACTAATAAATTTAAACCCGAAAATTACATCTAAGTTTTCTTCAGTTAGCTTTTGTAAATCTTTTTCTAATTTTATACTTTCTTCTTCTATCACAGAAAGCTTGGTGTTTGAAATTTTAAAAATTGCCATAGTATTAAATTATTATTTATATATATTATTCCTCTAGTTCACTTGCCATTAATTCGGCTTGCTTTAAAACATTCTCAGTAGCTATTAGCTGTTCATCTGGTGGATAACCATACCTACTCAGTATTCGCTTCACATCACGTCGTAAACGAGCACGCACGCTCTCCTTAAGTGTCCAATCAATGGTTGCGTTACCCTTGACGCTTCTAAAAACCTCGATGGCGATGGCTGCTAACTGTTTATCTCCCAAGACATCCTTAGCACTATTATTATTTGCTAAAGCATCATAAAATGCCAACTCATCTTCCTTTAAATTTAACTCTTTCCCTCGTCCATCTGATTGACGAATATCTTTAGCTAATTTTATCAACTCATCAATCACTTGTGCTGTTGTTAATAAATTATTTTGATATTTTTTAATTGAACTTTCAAGCATCTCTGATAATTTTTTACTTTGAATGAAGTTCTTTCTTGTTCTAGTTTTTATTTCATCATTCAATAATTTTTTCAAAAGCTCAACAGCTAAATTTTTTCTTTCCATCCCCTTAATTTCTAACAAAAAATCATCTGATAGAATTGAGATGTCCGGTTTCTTAATTCCAGCAGCATCAAAAACATCTATAATGCCTTCCGAAACAACTGCTTTGTCCACGATCTGCCTAATAGCAGTTTCAATTTCGGCGTCAGATTTACCAGAACCAGCTGGCTCAAACTTGGTCAAACGTGCTTTAATCGCCTGAAAAAAACCTACATGCTCTTTTACTTCCATGGCTTTTAAATGCGGTACGGATAAGGCAAACGACTGTGATAAAAGTGTGCCCTGTTTAGTAAATCTATTCTTACCATCTTCCAATCCAAGAATATGCTCTTGCGCTTCAAGAATAATAGTAAGTTTTTTTCTTGTATCAGC
>JABHXF010000039.1 GCA_018657385.1 Candidatus Woesearchaeota archaeon
CTTGCATTATGCCAGGCACCAAACGATAAATTCTTATTTTGTGGGGATAGAAAGGTGTTTGGATATTTAAGTGCTTCTGTTGTAATTACAGAAAGTTTTTAATATAATCATACAATAATATTACTATGGTATCGGGCGACCATTTTAAATGTGCATGTGATTATGAATGGAGAACAAGAAAAGATATTGGTGAACCTTCTATCTGTCCTAGGTGTAAAAGCACTTATATCACAAATGTTGATCAAATTAGAAGAAACAGGAAAATAAAAGAAAAGATAAAGGAACAAAAAAGAAAAAAGCTTAAAGAAGAAGCTGAAGAAAAAGAATTTCAAGAAAAAAGAAAAAAAGAGTTAGAACGAGAAAAGAGAATTGAAAAGTTAATTAATAAATTGAAAAAGGGACATAAGTTTAAATATTTTTTAATAAAATATCGATTTTACTTTTTAATTTTATTATTTGTATTATTAATTAGTCTCTGTTATCCAAATCAATTAATTATAATGATATTAATTATTTTACTATTATTTTTTTTAACATTAATAGCATCAATCCTAGGATTTATTATGTATAATAAATTAATCAAAAGCTAAAATTTAAAAATATGAACCATTTATTAGGAGTATATATGAAGAAAAAAGATTCAATGACTAGTAAAGGGTGGTATCCTAGTCATGATGAACTATATAGTAAAATCCATCTAATTGAAGAAGCAATATTGAGGCATTTATTTCTAATAAAAAAAATGTGTTATGAATTACCACATAATCAAACCGAATTTACTGTAAAGATAGAAGAAGGAGACAATAATAGAACTTGGGATTTGGTTTATCATTATAATTCTCCCCTAAAAGAAAATGATAAAAAAATAAGGGGTATTTTCCAGATTGAGTATAAAACTCATAGGAATGAATGGGGTAAAGCAGTTCATAACCATATAAAACAGATAAAAGCAAGAATTAAAAATGTTACTCCTAAACCAATCTTGTTATCATTTGATGAACATTTCTCAGAATTTATTCCAGCATTGGAAAGAGCTGGAATTGATATGGTCATATTGCCTAAACAATTATGGGACAATCCTAAGGAATATACCTATGAAATAAAAAGAAAGTCACTTAATGTTAATTTTAATAAGAAATACTTTGACAAAAAAAAGAAAGAAAGGTTAGAAAAGGAAGAAAAAGAGAAAGAAAAAAAGAGATTAGAAGAAGAGAAGAAAAGGAAAGAAGAAGAAAAGAGAAAGCAGAAATTAAAAGAGGAGAGAGAAGAAAGAAGAAAATCTTATGAACGAAAGAAAAAAAGAGAAAGAAAAGAGAAAGAAAAGGAAAGACTTTGGATTGAAAGTATTAAAGAAAGAGAGAAAGAACAAAATAAAGAAGGGGCAAAGGTAATAATAGTTTATGATGATGATAATAAAGAAGAAAGAAAAAGAAGAGATTTAGTAAAAAAAGAAGAGGAAAGAATAAGTAGGTTAAATAAATTGTTCTTATTGGGTTCATTATCCTTTATTATAATAATTATATTCATTGCAAATTTTGATGCAATAAAAAGTTTTGTTAATACAACAGATTTTTTCTCAGACACCGGCCTATTAAATTTAAATGATGAGCCTACAGACTCTGATATTCAAATATGTAATGAAGAGGCAAATAAATTATGTGTTGGGCAGGGTTATGAATCGGGTGGTGGTACTGCAAGAATAGTTAGTGATGGAATTAACTGCATGGTTGGGTGTAGAGATGGTGGTACTGTTATAATTATTGATGATATATTTATTACAGATTCTTAATATTAAGTCAGGTTATTTAAAAGATGGTTAAAAAATAATACCTAACCTAAATTTAACCAACAACTGCTAACAATCTTAAAATCATCATTACATTTATACCAATCTTCTCCTTCTTTTTCAACTAATATACAATTGGACTTTTCTTTTACTTTACAAGGAAATTGGATGTATGTACTAACCTCAAAAGTGTCAAGTTCTCCTAATGAATATTCACTTGAATCTAATTCTTCAGAATCAACTTGGTATTGTTTACCCTCTAAAGTATAAACTTTATTCCAAAATTCCCAATGACTTTCAAATGTTCTATTATCCGGCAAATAATTTTCTCTGATTATTGTAATTGAATCATCTTCTTCAATTATTTTAACATCATCAGGCATATCTAAACTTTCAGTTATTTGCGATTTAACCATTTCTAAAATTAATGGATAAGAGCTTTCAACTTGAAATGTTACATCTGCAAGTCCATTTTTACTCCAAACTTCTTTAGTTTCCATACTAGCACATCCACTTAAAACAACACTTGATAGAATAATTAATGCTATAAAAATATATTTTTTCATTTTGAACCCCCAATTGAATAATCAGTTTGTAAGAAGAATATTATTTAAACTTTATTACTTGATTTTTTTAAAAACATTTTTCCCTTTTGTAGCTACAAAGTGGCTACGAGAATTATATAGTAAGACAGCCTCTACCGCATGCCTTGCATTATGCCAGGCGCTCAACGATGAATACTTATTATAGAGGTAGAAATGGTATTTATGTATTTAAGTGCTTCTGTGATTAAGATTAATCTTATACAATTCTTATTTTTTTCTTATTAGAACAATTGTGATTCCAACAATACCTAATATAATTGCAAATATGTTAAACATAGATGGAAAAAAGTTAGTACCATTATTCAATAAAACTGTCATTAATGTAATTATACAAATTGTTAAGCTGTAAACTATTTTTTTCTTTTTAATATTAAAAATTAAAATAAACCCAAATGCTACAATCAAGATATATCCTAAAACATCAATAAAAATACTTATGAAAGGAATATTTTTATAAGCAAAAAAGTAAGCTATACTCCAACAGGTAATATTAATATAAGTTAAGTTTAGTACTTCTTTGTTTAACTTTTCTTTTATAATATAAATTAATATTATAATTGAAAATAAAACCATCGCTCGGTCAAAGCTAGATATTGATCTTCTAAAAAGAGTTAAGATTTCATTATCTGTTAAGAGAGTAAAAAAACTGAGTGTACTTAATACGCAATATACAAAAATAGAATATAAATAAATCTTTAATACTTTTTCCATAATAATATACTTTTTTTCATATTTATAAATTTTAGTATAATTTAAATATAAACTTTTCAAGAAAAATTTTAAATATATGCCATAGTATGTATATAACATGAAACTTACAACTATAATATTAACTTCATTATTAGCATCAAATTCTTTAGCAGCACCACCAATTGACAATGATGGTGATGGAATTCCTAGATTTAGGGATTGTGATGATACAAATCCAAGAATTGGTTTACCATTAAGACAATATTGGGATTCTGATACTGATGGTTTGGGAGATATTTCAACAGTAATATATTATTGTGGAATAGTTTCAGGTTATGTTAGAAATCATTTAGACTGTGATGATACTGATTCAAGTATTGGTTTACCAATAAGACAATGGATAGATTCTGATGTTGACGGTTTTGGAAATCGAGCTACAAGGGTTAACAATTGCGAATTACTTTCAGGTTTTGTTACAAATTATTTAGATTGTGATGATACGGATAGTTCAATTTATCCTGGTGCTGAAGAAACTTATGATGGTTTAGATAATGATTGTGATGGTAATGTAGATGATTATGCAACTTTGTATGTTACTGATGTTGATTATACATTTATAGGAGAATCTGCAGGTGATGCTGTTTCTGAAGGTAGAATTGTTGATGATGTAGATGGTGATGGTTCTTTA
>JABHXF010000040.1 GCA_018657385.1 Candidatus Woesearchaeota archaeon
TATAAGATCTTTAACTAAATCTAATAATTGGAGAAGCGCACAATCAATTTTGTATGATGCAAACAATGATGTTGTCATAAAAAATGGATTACTCCCAGGGGTGCCTTTTGATCCTATTGAGTTATCAAAAAGTGTTGTTGACTCATCTAGAAAATACTTAGAAATAGTAGGTTCAAATCAAAATGTTGCATCTCAGGTTGAATTTGGTTTTGATTTTGATAGTAGAAGTATTGTAAGAGATGAAGTAGCAAAGGATGGTGTTAATACTAGCATTTCTCCAGATAGTTATCATGTTAATGTTTTCCAATCTAGAGATTTCAAACAAAGATCACCTGTTAAAGATTATAAAATAAAAGAACCACAAGATGCTTCATTAGTTATTGGAACATCTGAAGGTATTGATTGTGTTGTTATTGACACAATTGATCCAATTGAATATGGAGTAATTGCTGAAAAAGTAAGAGCACATGGTTATGGGATTGCTTATGTATCAAGACCAAGAGAAGATGAAGGTGAAACACCAACAAAATACCAAGATATTAATGTTGCTTCATTTGTTCCTGATATTGATGTTTTAATAACAGGAAAAGGATTAAAAGTAATGGCTCATGCTTATTTCAATGCAATGGTCAATGCTAAAAACACAGTTTTATTAGAACCTGGGCAATTAGATAAATTTGGATTTGAATCAGGAGATATTGTTAATTATTCATCTAATGGAGTAAGATGCAGTTTTAAGAAAAAAGATGGCTCTGAACAGGTTATGTATAAGATTAGAGCTGCCCTTAACAAATAAATTTATATATATCTCTATTCCTTACAACCTTAAGAGGTAATAAAAATGAAATATTTAGATGATATATGGGCTTTAATTCAATTGAAAGATATTGCATATAAGAAATTAGCTAATGATAGTGATGCATTAAGGAGACTTATCAAGTATTTTATAGTTGTATCATATATTTTAGTTACTATTTTAGGATTAGTTGTTTCAGTTATTGTAAGTATTTTTTTCTTGGCAACAGGTAAATCAATTTTAGTGGTTTTACTTACAGCATTATTAGTAATATTAATTTTACCATGGTTTGGTTTATTAATAAATATTTTCTTTGCCTGGCTTAATCATATTGTAGCTGTTTTGTTAGGTGGAAAAGCAAGATCATTTTGGGATTTTTACAAAGTGTATCAATATCCAAGACCTGCAGTTATGGTTGTTTCAATAATACCAATTGTAAATATGATTGCTCAAGTATATGCAATATGGGACTTTGCAGTATTATACAAGTGTTTATTGAACATCCATAAGCTTGAAAAGAAAACTGCAATCTGGTTCATTGCAATCAAAGCAGGATTATCATTAATTGTTGGTATTGGCTTTATAATTGCATATTTTGCTTTTGTTTTATCTTTTTCTTCTTTATCTTAATTTTAAAAAATAATAAATTAGCTAGGCGAGAAAAAACAACTTGGCCAGACGAAGCTGAATCCAACAACATGGCTGGATGAGCCGAAGGCGAATAGGATATTTGCGTAGCAAATGTCCGTCCATGCCTATGTTGTTGTTGGATTCTGTATTAAAATATTAAGAATAAAAAACTCATGAGAAACATGTCCTCCGGACCTAGTTTAAAAAAAAGAAAAAGAAAAAATTAAACAAATGTCATGCCTAATCCAACAATCACTGCAATAACCCCAATGATTATTCCTAATATAAAGCCAACTACTAGCATAAATCCAAACCATACTACTCCTACTAATAATCCTTCTTTCCATTCTAAATGATAAATGTACTTAGGCAATATTAAATACAATGCTATTGATATAAAAAATCCTAATACACCAATTACTCCTATTACAATTAAACTACCTGCAAAAGCACCAATTAGTTTTAGAACAAAACCAACTCCAGCTACAATCAATGCTGGTAATAACGCATTTTTATAACTAACATCAACCTTAAAGATTTTTGCAGCAAAAAACAATGCTAATGCACTTAAAGGTACTGTAATAATAAATGTTATTAAAGATATAAGAATACTACTCATTACTGGACTAACCATTTTTCCACCTCATTTACTTATTCTAATTCTAGATATTCTTTGACCAATTTTTTCTTCTATCTTGATCTTGAAACTATTATGTGATACTTTATCACCTAAAACTGGGATTCTACCTAATTTATGAAGAATAAAACCTCCTAAGGTATCATATTCTCCTCTAACAGGAATCCTTAATTTGATCTTCTTGTTCACCTCCTCAACTTCGGTTTTACCTTTAACAATCCAAATATTTTTACCTGCTGTTTTTTTAATATTAGGAACAGACTGATCTGTTTCATCAATGATTTCTCCAACTATTTCCTCTAGAACGTCCTCTAATGTTACTAAACCATTAACAACACCATGTTCATCAACCATTATAGCAAGATGTCCTTTTCTTTTTTGGAATTCATGTAATAGTTTACTAACTTTAATTGTATCTGGAACAAAGAATGGATCATTCATATACTTAGATATAGGTTTATTCTTATCTTTACTATGTAAATGTGTAATAATATCTTTAACATGTACAATTCCCACAATATGATCAGTATCTTTTTTAAATATTGGAAGTCTAGAATGACCTTTTTCTAACATTAATTTAATTACATTTTTTACTTGTTCTTTTGCTTCTACTGCAACCATATCTGTTTTAGGAGTTCCAATTGTGTATGCATCTAACTCATCAAATTTGAATATGTTTTTAATTAATTTTTTTTCAATTTGTTTAATAGAACCTTGTTTTTCAGCTGTATCTACTATGTTAATAATCTCAGCCTCTGTAATGTGTTGTTTTTTAGCTTTAATTCCAATAGCTCTTGTAAAATGTTTAGTAAATCCTTCAATAACAAAAACTATTGGCTTAAGAATTACACCTATATACCAAATAATTGGAGCAGCTATTTGAGCAAACTTTTCATTATTGTGTACAGCAATTGTTTTTGGTGTGATTTCTCCAAATATTAAGATAAAGAAAGTCATTATTCCAGTTGCAATTGCTACAGCATAACTATCAAATAAATTAATTACAACAGCAGTTGCAAAAGCAGATGCTCCAATGTTTACTACATTATTACCAATTAAAATAATAGTAAGCATTTTTGAGGGATTATCTGTTAGTTTTTTTACAAATTTACTTCCTGCTTTTTTTTGCTCAACCATATGCTTAACTTTATACTTAGTTAAACTTATCAAAGCTACTTCAGCTCCAGAAAAGAATCCAGATAATCCTAATAATATTAATAAAATAAATATTTCAATACTTAATGCCATTTATATCCTCTTTTTTTTAATATATCTATATTATTAATATAATCATTTAAAAAGATTACGGAGAATTATAAAGAAAACAAAGGGAAAAAACAAAGATTACATTGTAATTACATAATTTACAAAGTAGTAATTGGCCTTGCTTGTAAAATATAAAACTTACCTTTATACATTGCCCATTCAACATCCATGGGCTTATCATAATGCTCTTCTATCTTCTTTCCAATTTCTGCTAGTTCTATTATCTGTTCATCTGGAAGCAATTGTTCAGTTCCATTTTCAACATCTTTCTTAACATTACCACCATTTTCATCTCTAAACAAGCCCCAAGTTTTATCTGCAATATGTTTTTGACCTATTACACCTTTTTTAGAAATAAAATATGAATCTGGTGTAACTTCTCCACCAACAACTGTTTCTCCTAATCCATAATTACCTTCAATTAAGATTTCATCATAGTTTTTTGTAACTGGATTAACAGTAAACATAACTCCTGCTTTTTCACTATCAATCATTGCCTGAACAACAACTGAAATTAAAACTTCCTCATGTTTGAAATTATTAATTATTCTATAATAAATTGCTCTTTCTGTAAATAATGATGCCCAACATTCTTTAACAGCTTTCAAAACTTCTTTATCGCCCTTTACATTCAAAAAAGTTGCTTGTTGCCCTGCAAAACTTGCTTCTGGAAGATCTTCAGCAGTTGCACTTGATCTAACAGCAACAAAATCTGTTCCTTCTAATTTAACAAGTTCATGATAACTTTTCAAAATATCTTGCTTTAATTCTTCACCCATTTCTAAAGCTAATATATATTTTTCAATTTCTTTTGAAGCTTTTTCTAATTGTTTTGGATCTTCAACATCTATTTTCAATAATTCCATTAATTTATCTTGAATTTCCTCAACTTCTTTCTCATAAGCTTGAGCAGAAACACAAAAACCATCTGGAATTGGAAATTTGTTGTGCATTTCCCCTAAAGAAGCTCCTTTCCCACCAACAATACCAACATCATTTTTATTAACATCCTTAAACCATAATATTGCTTCTGGTTTTTTTAATATCTCTTGTTCTGTTACTTCTCTTAAATCTTCTTTTTTATCTTCAACCTGTGTTTTGACTAAATCTTTCTCTTGCTCTAATAATAAATCATATTCCATTCTAGAAATTGATTTAACATAACCTTCGCTAAGATTTAATTCTACAAATTCTTCATCTTGAAATGTACTTGTTGCAGTTTTTGTATCAATAATACATGGTAACCCATGTTCTCTGCTTAATAAAACAGCATGGCTTGTATCTCCACCTAAATCTGTAACAATAGCTTTTGCTTTTTTTAATATTCCAACATAATCAGGAGTGATTTTAGGAGCTACTACAACATCTCCAAATTCCACTTTAGTAATTTCATCTTTGTTATTTACAATTCTAACAACAGCACCAATACTTGGCAATTGTTCTGCTCCTTCAGAAGCAACTTTCCCTATTAATTGTTTTTCAGTCATTTTATTGATAGTAATGGATGATTATTTATATATTTAATTATTAAGTTATGGGTTTTGGGTAGTGAGTAATGAGTTAGTTATGGGTAAATTAGTTATGAGATTTTGTCATGAGCTAAATAGTTTTGAGAAAGCACAGCGATACTCATAACTATTTACTGATTACCCACCCAGAACTCAAGACTCATTACTCAAAACTATTCACTATTTCTTATCTACAACTTTAACAATTCCATGATTTGCATTTACATCAACATACTGTCCATCATTCAATACTTTTGTTGCTACTTTTGTACCAATTACACATGGTTTGCCTAACTCTCTGCTTACAATTGCTGCATGACAAGTAATTCCACCTTCGTCTGTTACAATTGCAGCTGCTTTTCGCATTGCTGGAACAAATTCAGGTCTTGTCATTGCTGCAACTAATATTTTTCCTTCTTTAAATTTCTCAATATCTTCTTTTGTTTTACAGATATGCACTACACCACTTATTTTACCAGGACTTGCACAAGTTCCATGTAAATCATTATGCTCAAGAATTGTTTCATTGTAAATTTTCATGAATTCATCAAATTCATCTCCAACTATAATTTTAGTTTTGATTGAAACATCTTTACCTTCTCCTTGTTTTTCATAATAAATAATATACTTATCCATTCTTTTTTTAGCATCTTCTTTATATTTTTCATTAAAATTTTCAAGTAATTCTTCTGTAATGTCAAATGCATCATATCTCTTTAACATATCTAAAGGGATATCATAAAGTTTAGCTAGAACATCCAACATCATACCAACATAATAAACACCGCTTAAGATAAACTTTTTCCTGTCATCCTGCCAATGTAAAGTATCAACTGATAATTTGATTAGACTTTTTATTTCATCATTGAATTGATATTCACCAATAATTTCAGCTCTTTTTTTGTTATTTCTTGAATAAGAATTTTTTTCGTCTTCACTTTTCTTATTAATGTCACTATTTTCTTGTATTAATCTTTTAATCTCTTCTAAATAATCTGTTTCTGTCAAAGACTGAACATGATAATAATTTAATTGGTTGTAGAAAAACTTTTTTGCATGTTTAGTTAATTTTTGTTTAATTTCCTGATTTATATTACCTAATTCAGCAAAAATTTGATCAACATTGATATTATTACGATTAAATAGTTCTAATGTTTTTTCATTTTCTAAAACTTCTTTTGTTATCTCTAATATTTCTAAATGCTCATCATTGATAAAAGAAGCTTTTGAAGGCTGCATTAGATCATTAAAGATTGCTCTAAACATCTTGTCATGTCTATCCATGGATAAAGCTTTTTCCAACTTTTTCTTTAACATTGGCTCAAGTACAAAAGAAATCCCTTCAATCACATGACCAACATCAACTGATTTATGATAAGCTTCCCAAGCTTTCTTATACAACTCTAAAGCTTGTTTTTTATTTAGCTTGTCTAAACCATTTTTCTTCCCAAGTTCAATCTCTTTCCACAATTCTTTTGCTTCTGCATTTAATTTATCATCTTTTTCTCTTACTTCATTTAGATAATTATTATTTTCAAGAAATCTTTTCAAAAACTCAGTTCCAATATTTTCAAAATCATTTTCTAAATAATGATATTCTAAGTAATCTTTTTTAAAAATAAATAATTTTTTAGTATAACCATAACCAAGATATTTATTACATCCAACAATACCAGATTCAGAAGCATGACTTATAAAATTAGCACAACTATTAAATCCTTGTATATACCATTTATGTGCAATTATTTTTTTAAATTGTTGTGTTTTTTCTTTATCCATCATTACCTACCCTTTAAAGGTTTGGATGGTTTGGAGTTTGGAAGGTTTAGAAGGTTTTTTACCTTCCAAACATTCCATACCCTCCTAACCCCCCTAACTCTTATTCTAATATCTTAACTAAACCATGATTAGCATTAACCTCTACCAACATACCATCTTTCAATACTTTTGTTGCATGTTTTGTTCCAATTATACATGGCTTGTTCATTTCTCTGCTTACAATTGCTGCATGACAAGTTAACCCACCTTCATCTGTAATAAATGCTGCTGCTTTTTTCATTGCTGGTATAAACTCAGGCCTTGTCATTGATGTAACTAATATATCTCCATCTTCAATCTTTGATAACTCCTCTGGTCTTAAGCAAACTTTTACTTTTCCAATTACTCTACCAACAGATGCACACATTCCATTAATTTCTTTGATTTCTTCTTTAGTTTTTAGTTTTTTCATCTCATCAAAAAACTGCTTATATTCTTTTCCAGTTAATATAATCATATCATTATCAATATAAATAAAAACACTTGCTTTTCTTCTTTCCTCAAGCATTTTTACTAATTCTGATTTTTCCATCTCCTCTAATAATCCAAGTTCTTGTGTCAATAAATATTTCAAAAGCTCTTGTTTAATATCAACTCTTTCTGACAATTCATTAACAAATTGTTGTAAAGCAAGAACACCTTTTAGTACATACACTTTTCTGACATCCTGCCAGTATGCAAAGAATTCAATAGTTTCAATTAATTCAAGAAGCTCTTGACTTAAATTAAGTTTCTCTAGCAAATCATTTTTATCCTTCTTCATCTTTTCTAATTTTTCTTCTGATGTGAAAACAATTTTTTCTTTTTTCTCAATATAATTCATTAGTTCAGCAACTAAATCTTTTTTATTGAAATATTCTCCACCAACCCATGTTGTTTTTATCCAATAGAATTCTTTTGCATGTTCTCTTATTAAATCATATATCCCTGGATATTTTTCAAGCTCTTTTAGTATTTCTTTTGCATCTTCTGTTTTTATTTCTTTTTTTCCATTATTCTTAAATAATTGCAAAACTTCTTTATTTTCTCTTATCTTTCCAAGAATTATTGATAAACTATTATTTATTTCCACGATAAAAGGCATTTCTACTGGCTGTGTTAGCAAAGTAAAATATTCATTAAACTTTTCCTGCATGCCTTTTTTTTCCAATTCTTTTGTAAGCAGATCTTTTAATTGAACATCAGTTGTCATTGCAATACATTCAATCATATGTGAAGCATTGAACGCATCACAAAATGTTATGAAAAATTTATGATATTCTTTAAGAAACTCTTTCATTTCAAGATTTTTGATTTTTGGAAGCATATGTTTAATGTAATCAAGCATTTCTTCTGCATTATCTTCACTAACTTCCCATAAAAATTGGTTGTAAGAATTATTTATACTTTTATTTTCTTTTTTAATGCCTGATTTTATATCTTTATCCCTAGCTTTCCTAAATCTTTTAAAAAACTCATCTGTACATTTATGCAGGTCTTCCCTACTATAATGCATATTAATAAAATCATTTTCATAAGGCATTATAAATTTAGTATAACTATAGCCAAGAACTCTTTTCATTCCTGCAATACCACAAACAGGCCCACCATGTATAAAACAAGGTGCAGCATTAATACCTTGAATATCCCACCTTTCTTTCATTAATGGTTTGAATCTGTCTATATTATTTTTTATTTTGAACATTTTGTTTCTCCTTATTAGTTATTTCTCTTTATTATATAAGAAATCATTATATATTTATATATTTAATTACTAATTACTAGTTTTTTATCAGCAAATTTCCTGATTTTCCAACCTGTGTAAACAACCTGAACATTTCCTTTCAATCCCAACAATTTCAAATCATCATAATCATCAATAAACAAGCCAACATTTTTGGCATTGATTTTTTTCATAACTTTTTCTGCAATGTCTAATTTATCAAAACCATTTTTAATTAATAATTCTTTATCAACAATTATTCCTTCTTTGCCATAATAAAAAACATTAGAATATAATTCATCAATACCTAAAACTTTAGTAATTGGATCATTTATTTTAAGAGAATTTTTAATTAATTTATCTTTTTCATTTACTAAATTAAAACTCTGAGTAATTGCAACAACATAAGCAGTTGGATTTTCCTTTCTAACTACATCCAAAAGCTTCAATGTTTTCTTAAATAACTTTTCCTTAATCCTATTTTCAGAAATTTCATAATCTTTTGCATTAATTCCTAATCTAACAATTCCTTCTCCCCAGATATTAATTAATTTTTTATTACTTTCAAACTTTTCATTTCTAAATTTATTCTTAACCTCACGAAAACATTTAGCAAGATACAATTTTAATCCTAAAATACTTAATCTAAATAATTTCAAACAAAAGAAATTTCCTAAATATTGCCAAAACAACTTATAGCCAACACTAACAGTTCTATGCGGTAAAAAAGTGTCATCAATATCAATTATTATTAAATCAAATTTCATTTTTCTCTATTCGAGTAAGACAACAACTGAGATTTACCTTTCAAATGGAATATGCTTCATTCCTCTTGGATCTCTTACTGCTCTCTTACCTTGATCTTCAAAATATTTATGTAAATGTGCAAAAATCTGATTCATATCTTTTTGTCCACCTGAGGTTCCAAAATGACCGGAATTTTTATCCTTAATAACAAAATGCTTATCTGCATGAGGATAAGCAGTTCCTTTTGGAATTGCTAAGTCATCACGATCACCTGCAACAACAAATACAGGAACATGTGGTTCTCTTTTGGCCATTTGGATTGCATTTTTTCTTGCAACTGATGATTTTTTTACATCATCATGTTTAACATCAACAACCGCTCCCAATAGTCTTTGACTAAGATTTTCAAATTTCAAACCAAATGGAACAGGAGCTCTTGCTTGTACATGTTTAATTCCTACTTTCCTTATTCTTTCATCACCAGCCATAAATATTCCTGCATCTCCACCACTACTATGGCCTGAGAAGTGATCATTTCTGTTTGCAGGATTCTTAATCTTAGCATCTTTATGGAATTTCTTAATTTGTTTAAAGCCTTCTTCAGAAACTTCTTCTCTTGGCTTTGTATGGTCAGCATGTAAATGAAAAACAAGATATCCTTCTCTCTCTAATTCTTCCCCTAATCTCCATTGCGAACCTTCATTTTGAGAAACACCATGCATCAAATAAATAACTTTTTTATTACTATCTGGATTATGTTGAAAATGTTTTTCTGTATTTTTATTTTGTCTTTTTGCTTTGAAATAACCAATTGTATTATCATATGCATTCTTTGCAATATTCCATGAATTATGCTTAACTAAGTTTACAATCTTCTCTCTCATAGGTTTAATATCAGGCATTCTGTCCCTATATTGTTGAACCATATCCTCCATTCTGTTAAATTCTTCCATAACTAAATCATCATTTGATCCTTGTCGGCTCCCTTCTTTATATAACCCAAGAACTTTCTTTTTCTTAACAGGTTTATAAGCATCTGTTGCACATTTTCTAAAATAAGTTACACTTTTTCCAGAATCATCTTGAATTGTATATTCCCCTTCACCAGCTTCTTCAATTTTTTTATTAAGATGATCCATCTTTTCTGCAAAGTCACCTTCTTTATATTTTGATCTAGTCCTCATTCTTTCATCTTCACTCATCTTAATTTTTGCTTCTTTGAAGACATCATATTCTCTAGATTTCGCACTTGCATCTTTTCCATTAGCATTGCCATTACCATTACTATGTTTCTTATCGTAATCAGCCTTTGCTTGATTCATTTCCTTAATTTCATCCCTAGACATTCCAGTTCTAGTTCTCCTCCCACCATATTTCTTAGCAGAACTCTTACCAGAATTATAATCTTTTTTAGAGCTATATTTCTTAGAACTATATTTCTTGCCACCTGACTTTGATTTAGGGGCATTCTTTACTTTGTAATCTATTGACATTGTTCCTCTTTTTTTTAATTTCTTATTCTTAATATTATTTTTTCACTTCTTCTACTTTTTCAGGTTCTTTTTCTTCTTCAGCTTCTTCCTTTACTTCTTCTTCAAGTTCTTTTTCTTCTTCCTCAGGTTCTTTTTCTGATTCTTCAGGTTCTTTTTCTTCTTCAGGTTCTTCAGATTGTTCAGCAACTGGTTCTTCCTTTACTTCTTCAGGTTCTTTTTCTTCTTCAGGTTCTTCTTTTACTTTTTCAGATTCTTCCTTTACTTTTTTTGATTCTTCTGCTTCTCCCTTAATCTCTACTTTTTTAACAAATTTAGTTGGAATACCACCCCAAACTTCATTTGGAGGAATTACACGTTGTGCCATACTATGTGGTTCAATAACTGCATTTTCCCCAATCTGTGCACTTGTTCTAACAAATACATGATGTTTAAGATGTGCACCTTTTTTAATTACAGTTTTGCCAAAAATAGTTTGTGTTGTTGTATATTCATGTCCATCAATGTAAACATGTTTATCTAACCTTACATTATCTTCTAAAGTAATTGAATGAGTCATTAAATGATCTAACACACAACCTGAACCAATGTAAACATTTTTCCCTATCTTTGCACCAGCTAATCTAAAACATAATTTTCTTAAAAAAGATGTTGGTATGATTCTTGCTAATTCCACCCAAACACCACTCCAGTAAATTAAAAATATGTTTCTAGATCTCCACCAATCACTTCCTGCTGTTAATCTATTTCCATCATAATGAATTTTTAGATATGTTGCTTCAGAATCCTTCCAAAATGCTTTTAATTTTTTTCTAAATTCTTTGTAATAGTTAGGATTATTTTTTGAAGGTACGAAAAACTTTTGAATTGTTTTATCATCTAATTTTGCCATTAGTTTTGCAGGTTTTCCTGACCAAAGCTCTCCAGAAGGTATTATACCCTTTAAACTAGAATATAAGTTTAGCATTGACTTATCACTCATTTTAGAGCCAGGATGCATTTCTGCTAAACCAGCCATCATAACTCTTTCTGCTAAAACATTTTTACCAATTGTTAATTTATCGTTACCTATTTCGTGAGTAATCATGTTAGATTCCCCACCAATCAAAGCCCCTTTTCCAATTATAATTAATTCTGGAAAATATGTATCAAATGTAATATCATGAGGAATGCATACATCATGTCCAACCTTCATTCCTGTGGTTCTCATTAACCAATTTTTAAAATGACATGGTACAATTTTTTTTTGTAAATTTAATACAAATTGATTCCATAGTAATCTAAAAATATTTTTGTCATGAAATTCCCTTAAATCCTCTAAATCCAAGGTAATCTTCATCTTACTTTCATCTTTTAGAAGTTCTTTAACTGCATCTCTTATTTGTTTTTTTTGACTTATTTTAGTCACCCCACATTATGTTAATCCATATAATTATATCTATCTTTAATATAAATAACACTTTAATAGATAGATTCTATCTTTAATAATATATAAGTGTTTTTATTGTGTGTGGACATAAATGAAAGTAGAAAGTGAGATATTTGAAGTAAGATTTATATACATCTTAGATTTAACAATCAACATGGACATACACTTTGTAACTAAAAACAAACATAAAGTAGAGGAAGCACAAATAGCATTAGCTGGTTCTGAAATTAAAATACATTTGTTAGAAGCTAACAAAGAAGAACCAAGTGATTGGAAATTAGAAAAAGTCGCATATGTTAATGCAAAGAAAATTGCAAATGAAACTAAAAAAGTTGTAATTGTTGAAGACACTGGTGTATTTTTTGAAGCATTTGATAATTTCCCAGGAAACAAACCAAAAAGATATTTTGAACAGTTGGGATATAAAGGTTTATTAGCAATGTTTTTCGAATCAAAAGTTTTAGAGAATGGAAATGAAGAAAAAAAAGAAATAACAAACAGAAAAGCATATTTTAGAACAATTATTGGTTATTGTGAACCTGGAAAAGAACCAATGTTATTTTCTGGAGAATTAGATGGAACTATTTCTAAAGAAGTGAAAGGAATGGATGCAAATGTTTTACCTTATGAACGAATATTTATTTGTAATGAGAAAAAAGATGGTGAAAATGAAGATACAACTCATTATTTATATGAATATACACGAGAAGAAAAAGGTAAATTTAGTCACAGAGCAAAAGCATTCAGAAAGTTAAAAGAATATTTGTTGAGTAAATAAAATATTATTTCTTTAATTTTACATTTAAACTTAATCATATCTAATTTACACATAAAACAGTACAAAATAGAAAGATATATATACTAGTTGGAACATATGTTCCATTATAGGCATTAAATTGGACCAACAAGGTGGAATATTGGTAAAAAAAAAGCAAATTGTAAATTTAGATGACAAAGATATCAAGATTCTAGAAGAATTAAAGGCAAATTCTGATTACACCACACGTCAAATAGCCAAAAAAACCTTGCTGCCTGTAACAACTGTTCATAACCGAGTGCAAAAGCTTAAGCGGGAAGGGGTCATAAAACACTACACAATTGAGGTAGATAATACCTTGCTAGGCAAGAACATCTCCGCATATATACTTGTGAGTGCAGATCTCAAATACCTAAAAGAAAAGCACAAAAGTCAGTATGATCTTGCTAAAGAGATAAAAAAGCTGAATTGTACTGAAAAAGTGGACATTGTTACTGGTGGCACTGATTTAATTGTTTTCTTAAGAGTTGCTAATATTCAAGAGTTAGATGAAATATTATTAAGTAAAATGCAATTAATAGATGGTGTTGCTAATTCTAGAACATTAGTTGTATTGAATGAAGGGTAATTTTATTTTTACTAGGTTCGGAGGACATGCTTCTAAGGAATTTTCTTTTTTTAATTATAATTTAAAATGTTTGATTTTGTTTTTTCATTAAAAGAATCTTCACGAACAAAATCATCCCCCAATAACCCCCACCACCCACCCTAAAATAATTCACATATGGAAAATCCCAACAACAAACTTTATAACTATCAAAATCTATCAAACATAAATGATAACAAAATCAGCTTTAGCAATACAATTAAGCAAATTAAATGTTTTCACAAAAGCTAAAGTTAGATTAGAACAATATCCAACTGATTCTGAAATTGCTGCAACAATGTTATGGGATGCTTATATGCAAGGCCATATAGAAGATAAGATTCTTGCAGATCTAGGAAGTGGAACAGGTATTTTAGGTATTGGTGCAATTTTATTAGGAGCAAAACATGTTTATTTTGTTGATGCTGATAGAGAAGTATTAGATATATTAAGAGAAAATATCGCAAGACTAGAAATCCCAGTTAAAAAATATAAAGTTCTTAATAAAAAAATTAGTGAAATTAATATACCTTATTATGTGCAAATAAAAGCAGATGTTGTTATTCAAAATCCACCATTTGGTACAAAAGAAAAACATATTGATAAACAATTCTTAGAAAAAGCATTCACTATCGCTCCTGTTGTTTATTCTTTGCATAAATTAACATCAGATAAATTTATCACTGCTGTTGCAAGAGATAATGGATTCAAAGAAGAACTAATTAATAAATTTGAATTCCCAATAAAAGCTTCAATGAAACATCACAAGAAAAAGGTAGAGAAAGTTAAAGTTGGCTGCTGGAGATTGATGAAGTAATTTCTATTCATAAAATAAAAAACATTTATATAAACTAGAGACATACTTCTATATATGAATAAAGAGATTAAGGGAGATTGGAAAGTAGGATTAGTTGAGCATTGGAGATATTACCTACCACCAGTAAGACCATGCCCTTCTGATTTAGAATTTATCAAAAAGAAAATTTTAGAAAAAATTGAAGAATATAATGGAGATAAATCAAAAATAAAACTTCTAATTCTTGGATCAACATCTGAATATAGAAATTTATGTGGGGAGTTAGGCATTAAATGTTATTGTTTTGATTTTTCAAAACCGAATTTTGATTATTTAGCAGAAGAAGTTAAAAACAAATCAAAAGAAGTTTGTATTGAAGGTAATTGGTTAGATGGCATTCCTAAATCCCTTAAAAAGATTAAAGAAAATGAAAAGTTTGATTTCATCCTAGGGGATTGTGTATTTAACATCACTATAATCAAAAACCATAAAAAATTAGTAAATACGATATTTAAATTATTAAAAAAAGAGGGGTCATTAATACCAAGAACATTCTTCAAAGAGAAAAAAGAAAAAATAACATATGAAGAAATGATTGAAAAGTATAGAAAACAAGGAAGCAAAAAACCAATATTTACATGGCTAGCTAAGGATTTATATTTAGGAGCATTTAAAGAAGGCCAAGAATTCATACTTGTTAAACAGATATGGGAAAACTTAGTTAAATTACATGAAAAAGAATTAATTAGTGATGATGAATTAGAAGAATTAAGTAAATTATCATTTGAAGATAGGGATTTTGAGTTTTGTATACCTGTAAAAGATGAAGTTGATGCATTTTTTAAAGAAAAGTTTATAATAAAAGAAGTATTTCTTACTCCTGAACAATACTGTTGTAATAAATTATGTTTACATGTTTTGAAAAAAAGAATCAAATAATTAATAATTAAAAAGGCTATTAATAATGGAAGAAAACAAAGGCGATTGGAATGATGAATTTGTTCATCACTGGAAATATTATAGAGGTCATGCTAGAGCATCACCTTCTGATTTAGAGTTTATCAAAAAGAAAGTTTTAGAAAAGATTGAAAAATATAATGGAGACAAATCAAAAGTTAAATTTCTAGTTTTAGGATCAACCCCTGAATACAGAAATTTATGTGGAGAGCTTGGCATTACCTGTTATTGTTTTGATTTTAAAAAATATAATTTTGATTATTTAGCAGAAGAAGTAAAAAACAAGCCTAAAGAGATATTCACACAGGGAAACTGGTTAGAATCAATCCCTGCTGAACTAGCAAATGAAAAATTTGATATTATCCTAGGAGATTGTATACCTAATATAATTATGCCAGAAGATTTCCAAAAATTATTTGAGAATGTGTTTAAATTATTAAAACAAGATGGTTTTTTCATGCCTAGAACCTATATTAAAGAGAAAAATGAGAAATTAACATCAGAAGAAGCAATTAAAAAATATAGAGAAGAAGGAAGTAAAAAACCAGTTTATACTTGGGTAGGTAGAGAATTATATGTTTCATCATATAAAGAAGGCAAAGATAGAATTATACTTAAAGAAATATGGGATGAGATAATTAGATTACATGAAAATAATTTATTGACAAAAGATGAAGTTGATGAATTAAATCAAATGTCTTACAAAAATAGAAATCTTTTTTTCAGTATGCCAATAAGAGAAGAATTTGACGAATCAATAAAAAAAGTATTTGATATCAAAGAAATATTCTTTGCAACTGAACCATATTCTAAAAAATTATATCCATTACATGTTTGTATTAAAAAAAAATAAGTTATTTATTCTTCACAAACAAATGATTATAAACAAACCCAATAACTTCTAAATCATACAACATTCCAAAAAACATAAATACTCTACTACATATTCCACTTATATGAAGAATAAATCATTTATCAAAGAAATTAATTTTAACAAATATGTATCTGTATACAAGAAACATCTTACTCCTTTTCCTGTTTTATTAGTTGTGCCTGCTTATTCTATCTTTTTCAGTAAACATTTAGGTTTTAAATTGAAAAAGCTGTTTATTAAGAATGATAATGGTATGTGGCATGCATATGTTGAATTAGACAATTGGAATAAAAGCCATAATATTATGTTTAAATTATATGAAAAAGATCCAAAAATAATGGATAAATACTTATCTAAATTTAAAATAGAAGCTAAGAAATACTTAAAATTCACAAACACTTTAACAACAACAAATTTATCTAAACTTTCTGATAAAGAACTTCTTAAACTATATCAAAGATATTCTAATGGTTATGTTAAAAGCTTTGTTTATGGAGAGTGTCCAGCTGAAACATTAAGATTGTTATTAGAAAAAGAATTAAAACCAAAATTAATGCAAATTGTAAAAAACAAGAATGAACTAAATAAAATATTTAGCATGCTTTTAATCCCTTCTACACCATCTTTTACAGCAATTGAAGAAATTGAATTATTAAAGATTGCAATACTTGCAAAGAAAAAAGGAAAAATAAGTAATAAATTAAAAACCCACCTTCATAATTACAAATGGATACCTGTTGATTATAATTATGAACCTTGGAAGTTAAAAGATATAACATCAAGATTAAAAGAAATAATGAAAGATAAATTTTCTCCAGAAAAAAAGATTACAGATACTAATAATTACATGAAAAGTATTAAAACCAAACAAAAGATGATTATTTCTAAGTATAAGATTCCTAAAAATATAGTAAAGGATTGTATTACAGCACAGAAATGTATGATTTTGATGGACATGAAAAAAGAAGTTTATACAAAAGCACATTATCATGTTCAGTTTTTAATTAAGGAAATTAGCAAAAGATTAGGATTAACAATGACTCAGACAAATTACCTAACTCCTGATGAAATCAAACTTGTTTTAAATGGGACTGAAACCTCCAAAAATAACTTTAGAAAGAAATATTCTAAGAAATTAATAAATAGTAGATATAAACAATCAATTTATTGTGGTGATGGAATAAAAGTTGATTTCTTAAACAAGAAAGAGGAAAAAGAAGTAAGAAAGCATTTGGATAAAAAATTAGAACAAAAAAAAGAATTAAATGGAATATGTGGTAATCCTGGAAAGGTTAAAGCAAAAGCAAGAATCATATTAAATACTAAAGAATTTAAGAAAATGAAAAAAGGTGAAGTATTAATAACTCCATATACAACACCTGAGTTTCTTCCAGTGATGAAAAAAGCATCTGCTATTGTAACAGATATGGGGGGAGTTACATCACATTCGTCAATTGTTGCTCGTGAATTAAATATTCCTTGTGTTGTTGGCACAAAACATGCAACAAAATTAATAAAGGATAATGATTTATTAGAAATAAATGCGATTGAAGGTAAAGTTAAAATTAAAAAAAGGTGATAATATGGTAAAAAAATTATTTTGTTTAATAATAATATTAATGTTATCTACATTTGTTTTTGCAGATATTGATATAAGTGATATCCAAGATTATCAGCAAATGTCAAAACAAGAAATAAACCAATTCATAAAACAAAACTTAGATGAGGTTGATCTTAGTCAAGCACCAGGTGTTCTTAAATTTGTTTTAGGCAAACCTAAAATAAATACAGTTATTGAGATGAATAATGATGAAATTTACACATTTGGTTTCTTAGTAGCAGATGATGAAATAACTGATTTTATTGAAGAAGGACATGAAGAACCAAATTATACAGTTACAATAACTGAAAATACATTAATTTGGATAGCTAATTCAGAAGATCCTAATCAAGCAGCAACAGATGCATACAAAGAAGGTTATATTGTTGTAACTGCCCATAGCATTGTTAATAAAGTAAAATTAGGTGTTGTTGGAAAATTGTTTAAGTGGTTTGGTTAATTATTTTTAATTTTTCTTTCTCATAACATATAACCAATAAAAACATTCTTCTGCTTTCCCAGCACCAAAAGGAATTGTCTCAACAATCTCTAAACTCTTTGTTATATGTGCTTCTATTCTATCATTTGGTAATAATACTGCACTAAAGTTATCTACATGAATAGAAAATCTATCAAACTTCTCTGAAGATATTTCACCAGATTCAATAAATGGTTTAATATCATGTTCAAGTGTTCCAACATTTCCAAATTGATCTTTATTTTTATGTGCAGCTGTTGCTAAATAATAATATGCTTTATTTTTGTAGTCATCAACCTCTTCATCAGTTGCATTTTTTAGAAATTCAACAAATTCTTCCATAGTAATAGATGTATTTTTATGATTTCCTTCAATTAATTGAATACTAAATCCATCATCTTTCACAAGTGATGCTACTTTGCTAAAAAAGGAATCATAATTTTCTTCTTTAAATTGAAAATTACCTGCATCTGAAACAACTAAATCAAATTTTTCATCTGATGTAAACTCTAACCAGTTTTCAACAAGTGTTTTTTCATCTCTATCTTTAACTTGACACATTTCAGTATGTACTTTCATCATTAGTTCACTAATATCAACAGAAGTTACTTTAAAACCCATCTCTGCTAATAAATCTCTTAACTGCCATGTTGCTCCAAGTATTAAAGCTGTTTTACCTTTACACTCTTCTTTATTACCATTACAAACATGCTTTAGAATTAATTCTTTGTATCTTGAAATAGATTCTTCCCCTGGAACAATAGGATGTTTTAATTTACTAAAATGTTCAACCCAATTTTCCCAATCTTGCTTTTTTATTTTATGTTCACTCATTTTAATATTGATAATATGTTCATGTATAAAAAGTTAATTGAAAATCACTTGTAAACTTCAGTTAATGCTTTTTCTAAAAATTTAATTGTTTTTTCTGCATCAGGTGTTCTTCCTACTGCAAATCTTACAAAACCTGCATTAGAATCTACATTTGGAAATCCAAGTGTATTTTCTCCAATCATCAGATTTACATTGTCACCAAGACTTACCTCATGGTTAATAACACCAGGATGATCAATATTATACTGCATTAATGCTCTTTCTTTTGCAGTTCTTTCTTCAAGTGTTTGTCCTGCTAAAATAAAACTAATAACAGCTCCTGCTAATCCACCCCTAGTTTCATCTTCTAAGTCAGGATAATGAACTTTATCAACATATTCGCTTCCTTTTAAATAATTTGCAATCGCTTTTGCATTTCCAGCTTGTGTATCCATTCTACTTGGCATATCTGAGATTCTATCATATAATTTAATTGCTGAATCAGGAGACTGTGTTACATTACCTGAATCATACTGCCATAATTTAATAGCACTAATCAATGCCTTAGGACCAATTATTGCACCAGCCAACATATCTCCAAAACCATTGCCATACTTTGTTAAACTATGAATAACAACATCTGCACCCATCCTAAATGGCTGCTGTAAATAAGGTGTTAAGAAGGTGTTGTCAACAATAACAGGAATTTGGTAAGATGATCCTAACAATGCCATAGATTTAGTATTTGTATATCTTATGTCAGGATTTGTTAAAGGTTCAAAATATAATCCAAAACATCTGTCTCCAAGTTGTTTAAGAACTTTCCCAACTTTCATTAAATCAGTTGTATCAACTTTAATAGAAGGGGCAATAACTTTATTTCTCATTCTTTCTCCAAGAACATTATTTGTGTTAACATAGACCACATTACCCTGAACAAATAATGGTCTTTCATCAACTCCTTCATCAGCTAATTTAACCCTTAGTCTTGCTCTGTCTAAATCATCTATGCTTTCAGCCATAAATTCAGTCAATGTATAAATTGCACCCATTCCACTTGGAAAAAAGACAGCATCTAAGTGATCCATTGGATTAATTCCTTCATCTAATAAATAACCTGCTTCTGCTAATACTAATCTTTCTGCTAAAGCATCTAATACTTTTGCACCAAATCTAAAATAAAATCTGGATGGTTTTTCTCCCATTACCATGGCTGCCAAAGAATCTGTTTCCACCATTGCCTCGCTAACTTTCAGATTGAAATCTCTTGCACCATCTAAATTAGCTCTCATAAGCAATTCCTGATATTTTTGTGCATCAGGCTCAAAATTATCCTTTCTTCTTAATGATTCAAATTTAAATCTTAACCAATCCTGATCAAACCATTCTGAATTATATTTGTCCATGATTATTACCCAAGGTGTATTTTATATTGATATAGATAAAGTCATCATTTATAAATGTTCCTATATTTCTTACTACAAAGTAGTGTAAAACCCATTAATTCAAACACGTAACATTTACCAGAATATTTCCAAGAATTCCACAATATTTTCAATTAATTATTTTCTCTTAAATATTATTTCCGAAAATTAGATTTTTCTAATGTTTGTATCCGGAAATCTTACAAAAAAACCTCAATCGCATTAATTAAGAAGTTAGATTATAAGAAAAAAGGAGTGTCCAATGATAAGACACACCTGAAAAACAAGTTAAGCTTTACCAAACAACATATCATAGTCAAAACTCATATATAAAAGTTTTGAGTTTACGAACTCAAAGTTTATGATATGATTTGACAAGCGCCGGAGTATGTCTAATGGTAAGACGCCTGCCTGAAAAGCAGGTTGGGCTTTACCAAACGCCCTTGTGGGTTCAAGACTTATGAGTGGGGGAGTGAATATCCCGCCTCCGGCGCCCCCTTTTTCTAAACTTTTAAAAACTCAAGCCAACACCTTTCTTTTTATGGCAAATATAGGATTACCTTTTGAAGTGAAGAGATATTTAGGATGTGGTGTACATGGTTCAGTTTTCTTAATAGACCATGAAGGAGAAGATACTGCACTTAAAATAGCTCATCCTTATGATTCAACTGATATTGCCTATTTTGTAGAAAAACTTGAAAAAGAACATTCTTATTTACAAAGACTTAAAGGAATAAAAGGAATTCCACAACCAATAGAATTAATTTCAGATGTAGAAGGTACTTATGAAGAACTGGGTTTAGACAAATGTGGTAGACCTTGGCAAGATGTTGTTCCTAAATATGATGCTCACATGGGAATAAGTCATAAGAATAAACCTTATTTTGCTGGTGGGTTTATATTAGATTATGTTCCTGATGCAAAAACCTTTCATAGTATACCACCAAACACATTAACTCATGATTTTTTTGAACAGTTAGCATGGATATACATACAGGCTATTGGCAGAGGTATTCATCCAGCATTTGATGCAACAGTCTTAGTTTCAAATAATAATCCATTTATTGTTGATTGGGCATTTGCTTTAGAAATAGGTCCTGTACAAAAAGGAAAAGAAATAGTTTATAGAAGTACAGATCTTGATCCTGTAAGAGATATGATAAATTATCATATGCGAAATACTAATTAAAGATCAATCAAATTCAACTTAGTAACACTTTTTTTCTAATTTTTCGACTTGAATTAAATGAATATAATATAGCCATTATTAGTTTTTTTAGATTTCATAATGACTAAGAAATAATATTAATATATATATTTAATGTAATACTTTAAATCTATTTAATCTTCTTCGATGAGCATCTTTATTCTCCCTAGTAATTATATTTTTTAAATCAAGAGCACCTTCATGATCATTTTCAAGACCAAGAGCAATTGAACAATTTCTTAATGCATCAACTTTTTTATCTTGATCATATTGAACTAATGCTCTAATATAGTACAAATCAGAATTTAATGCATAAATTTCACCTGCATTATTTACATGTCTCATTGCTTCATCATAATTTTTAAGATAATATTCAACAAATGCTAATCCAATATGTCCTGTAAAATCTTCTGCATCAATTGAAATAGCTTTTTCAAAATCTTCTCTTGCATCTTCATATTTTTCTTGATCTATTCTTATTCCTGCTCTGTTTATATACGCACGATCACTAAATTCAGGATCAACTAAAATTGCTTTTGTATATAATTCAATTGCATCGCCATAATTTCCTTTAGCATTTTCACGATCTGCTCTTTTAATGTATGTAAAAGCAACTAATGAGCTGGTATCATGTTCAATACCTTCTGGAAATCTTTGTAATTCAATTCTATCCAATAATCTATGATCAATATCATAAGTTTTCCCATTAACTTTCATCCTATTAAAAACATGTTCATTCTCCTCAACAACAGAAATATTTAACCCTAGTTGTTTAGAAAGAATAGTATAGATTTGAGTCATACCAAAACAATCAAGTGGTTCTAATTTATCATTATTAATGACCATATCAATAGCTTTAGTTAATAAAAATTCTCCAGCCCCTGTACCCATCACTCTTAATCCTGCAAGAGAATTATACATATCACTAGCAAATCTTAATGCTTGTTCATCAATAGTTTTATTGGGATCAGATTCAAAATCTTCATCAGTAATAAAATCAAAATAAATAGAATTAATATCATTCAAATAACGTAATAATCTACCTTCTTCATCAACACCATTAGCAATCAACAAAGCTCTTTCTAGAGAAATCTCTTTACCTATTTTTTTTCCTTCTCTAATTTGTTCAAATAGTTGTTGTTCTAGTGTATTTGTTTGCATTATTTATCTCACTTAATTACTTATATATAAATCTTACTATTATTAACTACTTGCAGATAGTTACACTGACCACAAATACACATAAAATCGTAACCTTTATATATAAGTAGTACACCAGTATAGTAATATGTATACCCTCCCCTAAAAAGGTATGCTAGTTTATGATTAGGCGTTGGAAAAAGAGGTGTCAAAACCTAGCATAGACCTTCATGAAAAAATTTTGGCAAGCGTAAGTAACTTTATAATAACTCAGGCAAGCAAGGTTGGCGTTCATGAGGGTCGTGCTTCTTTCTATAATAATTAATAAAAACCCTTTGAATTACATCCAAATCTTTACTATCTAAAAGATAGTAAAGTTTATAAATAACCAGCTTGTTTCTACTAACACAATGGAAATCAATATTATTGAATCTACAAAAAATAAGCTTGTAATTGATCTTAAAGGAGAAGGTCATGCATTATGTAATTCATTAAAAAAAGAATTATGGAATGACAAAGATATGAATATTTCTGGTTATCATATAGAACATCCTCAAGTTGGTGTGCCTAGAATTACAATTGAAACTAAAAAAGGCGGAAAAACACCTCAAAAAGCTGTTCAAGAAGCATGTAAAAGACTTAAAAAAGAAAATAGTACATTTCTTGACAAATTTAAAAAGGAAGTTAAGTAAATTTTATTCTTTTTTATTCTCTATACTATTAACATAAAGCCTATCAACTAATTCACCAACTTGTAATTTATCTTCTGGAGAAAGAGCTATTATTTTTTGATATAATGTAGGTTTAGATTTCAAAAATCTAGTATTCATTCGTTCAGGTCTTTCTTTAGGAGGATATTCAGTTTTTGGATCAAGTTCTCTTAATACCCTAATTAAATCTGAATCTTCTTTAACACCTAAAGAATATAATATTAAAGATCTTCTCTGCCTTGATTGTTCATAACTCATGGAATTTGCATGATTACTATGAGCACTACTGCCATATATTTGACCTCTAGAATATGCAGAGATCTCTTCCCCAATTAATCCTTTACCAAAAGGTAAAACATCTGATAATGCATTATATATTTTAGTTTTATGACCTAATTTATCTAAATAATCAATTAATAAATCAGCAAATTTATCTATCTTTTCATCTCTTTGAATCATAATTTAAAGTAATGAAGATTGATTTTTAAGTTTTCTTATTTTATATATTCTTAAGAATTAGCTTCTCTAACACCATCTAAACTAATTTCAACATTTATAGGATACAAACCTTCTTTTTCCCACGATTTAATCAACTTATCACAATTCTCATCATTAAAACAAAATGCTACAGCACAATCTCCACCACCAGCACCACTAATCTTACCAACACAATCATTATCATTAGCAATCTCAACTATTTTCCTCAATTCTGGAGTTAATAATCCTATTTTAGATAATCCATCTAATTCAACAAAGTCACTTTGATTTTTATGAAGCATCATTTTTATCTCTCGTTCATTTCCTGACTCAAACGCATCTAAAATTGAATCAACATCAACTTCTATCTCATCAATAATTTTAATATAATCATCATATTTTTTATCCTTAAACGTATCCATTTTCTTAATTAACTCTCTTGAATTAGCTTCTTTTCCAGTATAACAACAAAGAATTTTAATATTTTCAGGTATTTTGATTTCTTTAATAACTAAACCTGGCCAATCTCCTTCTAAAATTTCTAATAAAGTTTTTCCTGTTTGTATTTCATTCTTTAACCAGAATGAATTAAAGGTTTTATAATATAAAACACCACCATAAACAGAAGCTGCAACATCATAACAACTCCCATTGAAATCTTGTGCAGAGAAATGTGCAATACATGATAATTTAAAAATAATATCCTTAATTTTCTTATCATTAATATCATAATCATAAAATTTCATAATAGCAGTACCAATCCCAACACAAACAGCTGCACTACTCCCAAAACCTACTTTCACTTCTTTATCATCTATTTTTATTATAGTATCATGACTTTTAGTTGTTAATTTAAAAGGAGTAATAGGATTTGCATTTTCTTCCATGAATTTCAGAAATATTTTAATAGTTTTTTTTGCAAACGATAATTTATTTTTTAGTTCCCCTGTTAGAACTTTTCTAAACCTTAGCTTATCTTTTTCATATACAAATTCAACTTCATCTAAATAAGGAGTATTAATTGTAAAACAACTTGCTTCTAAAATTTCAACTTCAACAAATCGGTTAATAGCTAAAACTAAAGAAGGTCTTTGTTCAAGAGCAGCCCATTCCCCAGCCAACATTAATTTCCCAGGTATTTTAAATTTCATTTTGTTATTACCATTATTTTATTTATAAACATTATTTCCCCTATTAAAAAAACAACATGGCCAGGCGAGGCGAAGCCGAGTAGGATTTTCCGAAGGAAAGTCCGTCTGTGCCTTTGTTGTTGTTTTTTTATTAATCAAAATCCATACAAAATCAAATCAAAAATCCATCTGTGCCTTTGTTGTTGTTTTTTTATTAATCAAAATCCATACAAAATCAAATCAAAA
>JABHXF010000041.1 GCA_018657385.1 Candidatus Woesearchaeota archaeon
ATAATAATAATAATAATAATGAACCAAAGATAGGAGAGATGTGTGGAACATATAGCACATTGAAGACAAATGAAGGGAAAATAACATGTGCAAGAATAAGCAGAGCTATAGATACAAAGATTTATCTTCCAGCACATGCTGCTAATTTATTAAATAGTTACTTTGGTGATTTATATAATGGTGAAACAATACATCCAGAATTAATACAACATGCTGTTGATTATCTTGATAAAGGCATTACAGGTTACGCTTGTGATAGTTCAGACGATTGTTATACTGGATTTAATTGCGTAACACCATTTTATGGAGAACAAAGTTTCTGTGCTTTGGCTAATAATGAAATAACCGACAATTACCAGTATAAAGAAAGAGATTATATCAAATCCTATGAAATGAAGAAAAAAATTGCAGGTCATATATGTAAAACAATTCCTTCAAGTTCTGAAGAATGGATATTTGATAACGATGAATATTTCCTGGCAGAAATTGAAACTTGTCCAATTGGAGAATACCTTTTAACCTCATCAAATATTGAAGAACATGATTTTGAATTTAGATGTATTACAACAACAAAACAAATAATTGAAGGAGACTTATTTTTTGGGAGTGACTCAGCAGTAGATTATTGTACTTTACCTAAATTTAGATTTGATTTAACCAATGATCTAGAAAATCTTGAAGGGAATAAAAAAGGATATATTTGTTGTAATGATAAGATATTTGAAGGAGAACAAAATTGGGATTGTGGGCCATGTACAAGTGGAAATGATTGTGCACAGGGTATTTATCAGTTCTTTTTAGAAAGAAAAGGCTACGAAGAATGTGAAGCATACACAATTTCAGGAGACGAAGAAAATACATATCCTGTAATAGTAAGTATGTTTAATGAAAAGCCTAAATATTGGTATTATTGGCAGATGGAATAAACCAACTTTTTTTACTTAAATAAGAGCAAGATTTATAAATAAAGTATTCATTCTAATATATATTAAATGGGGCTGTAGTATAAGTCAAATAAGTCTCGGCTTATTTGAGTACAGCTTGGCTAGAATGGCGGGCTCCAATGTTGGAGCGAGGAGCTGCAGAAGTCTGTAGCAATGACTAGAGCTAGGGTCTGTTGAAGCTTTTGCTTCAAAGAAGAGACCCGCAGATTAGGGAAATTGATGATTAAAAGCATCAATTCTAAAATTCAAATCCCTACAGCCCCATTTTTTTATATTTCTTTAATTGATAATTAACAATTAAATATTTAAAAAAAAGAAAAAATTATTTCTTATTCTTCATTTCTTTCTGCTTAGCTTTCTTCTTAAGCAAGATTTGCTTAGGATGTTTGGCCTTATATACAAAATAAGAAATTAAAAGAATAATTAATATTAGCAATATTACTGCTAATAGCATCAACCACCATAGGTTCTTTATAACAAATTTAAGAACTTCATTTTGTGGTTTTACAATGATTGCTATTTCAGGAGACTCTGCATAACCACCTTTACCATCAATTGCCTTAAACACAACACTAGTTTCACCATACCATCCAAAATGAGGAATAATGTAAGCAATACCACCATTATATTCAATATCAATATTTGGAACATGTGAATTACCATAGCTTAATTCATCACCATCAACATCAATAAAATAATTACTAAGAGTAATTGCTTTTGTTGTATCCTCATATAAATATTGATACTTAAAATCAATTTCATCCTGTGTCATATCTACTCTAGGATCAACATAAACAACAGCTTGTAATTCTTGTGTTGATTCATTTAACATATCTTCAGGTGTTTTTTCATCAGTATCTTCAACTTCATCAGTATCTTCAACCTTATCTGTATCTTCTTCATCAGTTACTATATGATCAGTTGTATCATCAGTTGTATCATCAGTTGTATCATTAGGATCAGTAACTGAAACATTTGTTAGGGTTTCATTTGATAAAGTTTCATTTACTAAATCATCTGCACTATCTGAAATAACACACCCTTTAACAAAAAAGAATAACAACAACAATAATAATAAAATAATTAATGGAATTATCCACCATTTAGATTTTTTGCCATCATTATCTTGAGTATCTTTAATTTTTTTATCAGCTTTTCTCTTTTCTTCAATCTTTTTTTCTTTTGCTAATTTTTCTTGCTGTTTTCTTTTTTCTGCAGCTATTCTCTCAGCTTCCAATGCTTTTTCCTTTGCTAATTTCTCTTTCTCTGCCTCTGCTTCAGACTTTTTTGCAGCTTCTGCTTCAGCTAAATCTTTTTCTTTTTGATCTTTTAACTTTTGCTCTTCATCTAACTCATCATATAATGATTTCTTTGACTTTGTAAATAAAAAAATAAAAGCAATCAATAATATTAAAAGCAATAATAACAATAAAAAGAATAATATTCCTTTCAAAAACTTATTTGATTTTGATTTGATACCATCACAATCTTTAACACCTATTTTAGGCTTTAAATCTGCTGTTAAACTACCTTTATCAGATTTAACAATTAATTTATAAGTGCTATTTCCAAGCTTTGCATCATCTCCCTCAAACAAATTATTTAATACAATGGATTGTTTTGAATTAAGAGTCACTTCTTCAGGAACATTTAAAGCTTCATTACTAGAAGTAATAGTAAAAGTATTACTAAACTCTGCTAAATTTGTTAATCTAACAGGAAGGTAATAATCTGATTCTTGACAAAAACTATATCTGCCTGATTTAGCAACATTGAAAACAGCATTTGGTAATTCATCTTTAACAAACTCCTTTGAATCACCTAATTCTAGCTGAAAGTTATAGCCATCTTTGTTTATTGTAAGAAAAACAGGAAAACTATTCTTTTGAGAGGTTTGTGTTGATTCTGCTAATACATTAAACTCATAAGAAGATGCCATTTCACAAGGCAGATTAAGAAATAAATAAACACTTCTTTCTTCATTTGGTGTTAATAATACATATGCCTCACTAAAAGAATAATATTCTTGTTCTAAATTTGTAATAGCAAGTTTATATGTATCTGGGAAATTTTTATTATTCTTGATTTTTAACTCATAAATTGTTGGAGTACATGGTGAATTTTTATAACTTGGATAAAGAGGATAAAAATTAAAAGATTCACAAGATTTAACTTTCAAATTTTGATATAATACCTTTTTTAATCCTGAACTTGCCTCAAAATGTGTTTCTAAATTATAATTACCAATAACAGATTTATCACAAGGAACACTTCCAAAAACATCAACATTAATACTTTCACCAGGTGCTAAAACAAATATAGAAGGGATATAAGTAACATATTTAGCAGCTTCACCTGCTTTATTTAAGTTATAATTTGTGTTTACAGTTCCAGTATTAGCTACATTAATAGAATAGGAAAAATCATCACAAGTACAAATAGAAGTATCTTTATTAAGAGTAGAAGCCATGAAATCATCATATGTGGGCATTGATTCTGAAACTAAAACGGCAACTTCATGACCTGAAATAGTTACAAACTCTTCTTTAGTTGTAAGAGAATTATCAGTTGAAATTGTTGTATCAGCATAAGCTAATGGAAAACAAACTAGAAATATAAGTATAATTATTGACAATAGTAGTCTCTTTTGTCTCATAGTCACCCTCTCTTAAGCACCAATAATGATTATGCATCAAAATGCATGTTAAACTTGATTATAATACAATAAAATAAATTAATAAAAATAAAATAAAAAATAAAAACTAATAATAGTTTTTATCGTCTTCGTCATCAAAATCGTCTTCATCGTCGCCTTTTAGTTTGTTAAATCCAATAACTAAACCTAAGATAACTAATAAGATAATTAAGATAATTAAACCATATTCAAGAGCTGTTTTAACTGAACCCCATTTACTTGTTGATGCTGGTTCTTCAGCTGATTCTACAACATTAGCTTTTAATGGAATTTCTTTTAAAGTCTCTGAACCTGATTTAACAGTTAATGAAAACATGTGTTCTCCAGGAACTGCTGTGTCTAAAGCTGTAACATAAGCATAAACTGCTTTTGCTTCACTTGGTTCAACAACAACAACATTTGAAGGACTAACACTTACTTTTGCCCAGTCTTGATAACCATCAACTTCAACAACATAGGTTTTACTTTCTTTACCTGCGTTTGTTAATGTTAAAGGATATAAAGCAACTCCTTCACCTTGGGTAACATCTTGAACTTCTCCAGCAACAGCAATAACTGTTTTTTCAGGAGCTTCTTCTTGTGCACCACATGCATCATTTTCACTTTCTAGAACATTAATTGTTTCTGTTTCAGAAACTGCTTTGTCGCCATCTTTGAACTCAACTGTAACAACTGCATCATATGCACCTGCTGGAGTACATTTTGGAACAACAATCCATAATTCTTCTGAACTTGTAGCTTCATCTTGATCTAATGAATCTAAATAATCAACAGCTGAGATACCTAAAGCAGGAATGTCTAAGCTAACTTTGATTGCTTCATTTTCATCATCATTACCAATGTTTTTCATATAAACAGTGGTTAATAAGCTTCTACCAGAAACAACTGTGTTTGAAGGTGAGAAAACAACATCTTTAATCATAAAGTTATGTTCTTCTGCATCAATATCTAATTTGTATGTTGTAAAAGCCATACCTTGTTTTGTGTGGATTGTAATCCATAAAAGATATTCATCTTCATCAACATTGTAAGGTAAGTTTAAGTTTAATGTTACTTTTTCAACATCAATTTTTTCTTCAACACCTTCTACAAGATCTTCTGCTACATAATCCATGTCTCCTACTGATTCATGATCCATGTCATACATTTGATCTTTGTGATCATAGCCATAAATAGCTGCCTGAACAGTAACATCTTCTAAATCCTCATATGCTGAGAACTGAACTCTTACTTCCATTTCACCATTTCTGTCAATACTATCAACTTTATTATCTGTTTTTGTAAGTTCATCACTATTTACTTTTACCCAATCAAACTCAACATCTAGGTTACTAAACTCATCTTGTGTAACTTCTTCTGCACTAGCGCCTGCAATTGTCATTAATGTAACTAAAATCACAAACAAAGCACTAAAAAATTTCTTAAATTTCATTTTATTCTTCCCCCATACCAATTTTGTTTTATCGTCCTAATAAAACACCCATGTAAAACACCACAAAGTGGTTATTTACAATGACTATTATTAAGTGAGGAAACACCTAAGCATATATAAAGCTTTCGGTATTTCTCCACTGAAGTCACTGTGTGTTCAGTCGGACAAATAGGTTGTTTATTCTACTATGAATCTCCTATGTTTGATTCTGTGAATCTTCTCATCACCATCAGCATTGATTGTTACTCTGATGTCATATTCGCCTTGTTGAGCGTAATATGGTACTTCCAAGTACAAAATCTTTGTTATCTCTTGTCCATCTGACACATCAAATGGTCCTGCAGTCTTTCTAATCCCTAATTCAGGCACTGTTACTGCTACTTTTACATTCTCTAAGTCCCAATTTGCTTTATTCTTGAAGTTAACCATTAACTCAATATAGTCACCAGGTACATAAAACTCCCCACCTAATAACCTCAAATTGGTCCAACCAACTACTTTTCTTGGTGTTGTCTTTGTCTTTTCATCCCTAACATTAATTGTTACTACTGCTTCTACCATGTCACCGTCACCATCAGTTGCTCTAACAACCACGTCATAATCACCTTCTTCTTGGAAAATATGAGTAAATTCATATTTTTGTGAATTTGTGTAAACTGTTTCTTTTTCACCATCTCCAAAATTAATATCAACTGCATATGGTGCATTCCCTGTTAGAATCTCAAGTGTAAAATCAACTTCTAAAGGAGCATGACCATGTTGTGGAGATGCTTTTAATAACATTGAAACAAATTCATCTTCTTCAGTTGTAAGAATTAATGTATCAACTGCTGAATTCCCAAAATCATCAGTAACAATTGAATAAACAATATAATTACCTATATCTGAGAAGAGATATGAAAAAGTCATTTGAGATGCTTCTAACTCTTCTTCAGGTGTTGTTGGAAATATCACTTCTTGTGGTACTGTACCTGTATCAACAACAATCCAATGATAATCAAGTTCTCCAAAGCCACCAATTGCATCTGCTGTAAATGTTAATTCAAATGGAACTCCCCCACCAAAACTATCACCAACATCTTGACCATTTACTAAAATATCAACAGACATAATTTCAGATGTAGCTTTAACAAACATTGTAGTTATTACCTCAGTATCTGCTGAATCTGTTACTGTTAAAATAACAACATAATCTCCAGGTTCATTAAATGTATGAACTGGATTCTCATTTGTAACAATAGGGCTTCCATCATTAAAATCCCATTCATAACTATATGGTCCAACACCACCAGTTACTTCTACACCAAACTCAACTGTTAAAGGAGCTAATCCTTCAGTAGGTGTATTTGCTACAATATTAGCAGATAATTCTGTTTGATCACCAACATAAACAGTAATTGTTTGTTGTGAAGGATTTGCATCTGTTAGCTCTAATCCATTATATGAATCTTTATCAAATAATGATAAAGTAACTTCTTCAAAACCATTTTGACCTGCAATTGGTTGAATAACTAATTCTTTACCAACTATATCAGCTGTAAACAAAGCCCCAGAAACATCTGAAACTTGCCACATCATACCATCATCGCCTTGATCTTCATTATCTTCAAGATCGCTTTCAAAAGGTTCTAAATTATAATTATAGGAATCAACATTTGGTACTTGAATTGAATCAGGTAAACCTACAATTTCTGGAGGATTATTTAAAATCAGTAAATCAACATATTCTTGTCCACCTTGTTGTAAATCAAATTCAAATGCAAATGCAAATGCTTGAGACTCACCATAAAATTCATGGTTTGTTGGAATTGGATTTAACATATAATAGTTCCATCCTAAAGGTGCGTTTAATTCTTCTAACCAAGCCATTCCACCAGCTAAACTTACTAATGAAGCTGATGTTACAACATTTGGATCTTGAACAATTGCACCAGTATTAATATCCTCAACCTGGAATTTAACAAATAAAGGTTCGCCTCTAAAAAATGTTTCTTTAGAAACATCATTTTCCATATCTGTTAGTGAACCAAATGTTTCTAATCCAACAATATCATATGCTTCTACAAAAACATCATAAGTAAATTCGTTTGAAAGATAAACACCACTTCCAAATCCATCTTTTTGTGCTGCAGCATAAACTGTTTGTTCACCTAAATTATCTTCAGTAAACTTAACTTGACATTTTCCTGCTAAAAAAGTATTACAAGTTCCTAATAATTCATCATTTTCACCTGTTTCCCTATAAAGAGCAATACTAACACCAAATTCAGGAGTTCCTAAATTATTATAAACAAGTGAATTACAAACTTGTTCACCACCTTGAACAACAAAATCAAAACATTCTAATGATACAAAGTCTAATTCGCCACCACTTACAACAACCTCTTCAGTATATAATACATCACATAGACCATCACTATCAGTAACTGACATTGCAACAGTATAAACTCCAGGGAATGCATATTCAATGGATACTTCTTCACCTGTGTTGTCTGTATTGAATATCCCATTATAATTAAAATCCCATGCATAATCTAAAGGATTACCTTGAGGATCTTGAGCAGTTCCTGTGAATGTAACAAGATCACCTGCTTCTGGATTTAAAGGTTGATAAGTGAAATCTAAATCAGTAGGACAATCATTACCAATTGGAAATACTTGTACAGGTTTTGTAACATCATCTGATAATTCACCATCATTAACAATTAATGTAACCTCATAATTACCAGGAGCGTTAAAAGTCATATCAACAGATTCTTCTTCAACTAATTGCTCTTGACCATTTACAAACCAAGTAAATGATAAATCATTCAATAAGCCATCATCTGTTGAAGTACTAGTAAATGTAGCAGGAATAGTTGCATAAACTGGTTGTTCAAAATCAAAATTAGCAACTGGTTGTTCATTTTGTGGTTGATTATCTATAACCTGAACAGCTTTAATAATTGTATCTTGATCACCATGCTCATCTGTAACAGTTAATTGCACATTATATGTACCTTCTGCATCAAATGTATAAGTTGTTTCAACACCTACTAAACCATTATCATTGCCATCAATAACCCATGCATAACTTAATACATCAAAATCTTGATCAGCACTTAAGCTAGCATCAAAAGTTGTTTCAACACCAACAAAAACTGGTTGAGGAGAATAATCAAAATTTGCAACAGGTGCATGATTTAGTGGATCAACATCTTCAGTTACAAAAACTACATGCATAACTGAATCTTGCCCACCATTACCATCATCAACTGTTAATGTTACTTGATATGAGCCTGCAGCTGAATAAGAATGTGTTGGACTCATTAATGTACTTACTGAATTATCTCCAAAATCCCATGAATGAGTTAATGAATCACCATCAGCATCTAATGATAATGAAGTAAATGAAACAAGTTCATCAACAACTGGATTAACAGGATCATAAGTAAATTCTGCTCCAGGATCAGTATTAATTACAGGTGTTTCTTCTGTAACTGTAAAAGTTAATTGTTGATCAGGTGATTGAGTACTGAAATCTGTAAAATCATCATCTACAATCATAAATACTATATATTGACCAACTTCATTTCCATACATATCTGAAGTAATTGTGAATAAATCAGCAACAATTGTATCGGTGTTATAATTCTTTTCTACAATCTTATAAATCATTTCACCATTTTTATACAAACCAATATCTATATTGAGATAATCTTCCATAGAATATATTGGACCTGTTGAAAAGGTTGCACTTTCGCTGTTCTCTATTGTAATTGTTTTTCCTAATTTATTTGTTATTTGTCCGTTAACTGACTCTACAAATTGATATTCTTGATCATACCAACTTAAAGCAGTAACACTAGCTGAAAATATACTTAGTACTAAGACAAATATAAAAAATAATGCTGATTTTTTCATTTTTTTACCCCCAGTAATTCCTTTAATAATATTTTTTCTTGACATTTTTTTATTTTTGATTTTTGATTTTTTTAACAATTATATTGAAAATAAAAAATAAACAAAACTAATTATCATTAGTTTGTGTTTGCTGTTGTTTCATGATTGCACCGTAAAGTAAATTAACTGTGCCTCTAAAATCAACATCTTTTGAATCAAATGGTGTTCTAACTTCTGCTGATGGCATCAAATATAATGAACTATTACCATCTCCTTGAGCTAATCTAATTGGAACATTTAGACCAAAAGCACCATATAATTGACTTACATCTTTGCTAATGCTTTCTCTATTTCCTGAGACTGACTCACCATCTGGACCAAGTATGTTTTCTAACTTTGTAGTTTCTAACTCTCCTGTTTCATACATTAATGCTGCACTTGCAAGGAAAGCAATAGCTCTACTATCAACCATATAACCCATGTTTAATCCTAAACCAAATATATTAGTATCTCTCATAGTTGTTTTTGTACCTTCACCAGTAAACCCAGGATATAATGGATTTTCTTCTGCTGTATCTGATTCTTTATTCCATTGATAGTTTGCATTATGATAATTAAATGAACCACCAATTACAAAACCACTTTTACCAACAAATAAATAAGTTAACTGAGCACCATGTGCTAAACCATATCCTTTACCTTCACTATGATCTTCATCAACAATTAAACTATAACCTGCACCAAATAAATGACGCTGATCTAGTAATTTATTCATTTGTTGTTCAACAAAACCTTTAGGAGCTACAGTAACAGAATCATCATTTGTAGTTCTATTTTCTTGACTGTTTTGTTCTCCTTTATTATCTTGAGTACCTTCAGCTTTTTCATTTCCTTCTGTTTTTTGTGTTCCTTCTTGAACATTACCAGAATTTTGTGAAACAGCATCTACTAACCAACAAAATTTATTATAAACATCATTGCTAAATGCAATTGCAACATCTCCACCTTCAACTAAACTTTTCATTGCTTTTTCACTTCTAAAAGCATTTGTTTGTTTAGCATCATAACCAACCTGACCTTCTTTAGCTGTTTGAGCAACAACTGCTCCTTTTTGATATCTCATAAAATTAGCCATATCTTGGTAAACTATTTGTAATGCTGCATGAAATTTACTTGCTTGTCCTGCATCATTTGCTTGATGGTTTTCACCAAAAGCATTGTAAGCACTAACTAATGCATCTAAATATTCTTGACCAAGTAATTTTTTACCTTGACCAAAAAAAGAATCCTTAGTTTTTTCATCTGTTGAAAATGCTTGATAAAATGCAGAAACATTTGACATGATTGTTTCAAAATCATTTCCTTCTGAGAATCTTACAACATTTGCACCATTAGCTGTTAATGTAGCAACAGTTGTATCTAAATCCATTTGTTCAACATGAACTGAGCATGGTGGAACAATTTTAACTCTTGATTTTGATCTTTTTGATCTTTTAGCTGATTTTGCATCGGATCTACATTGTTTTAATGCATTAACTTCTGAAGTATAAGTTATAGTACCATTATCAACTAATTCTCTAACCTTTTCAAATTCCCCTAATCTATCAGGTTGGTAATTTTTATTATCACATAATCTAGTATCAATAACTGAAAATCCAAACATTGGATCTGCATATAACATTAAACCATTTCTATGATTATATTCATTTTTAACAATGTCATACATTTTTTGTGCTGCAGCCATACCAGAGTCAGCAAGAGTTTTTAGACCATCAATAGTAACCATTGGATTTGCTACTGTTTTCTCATCTTTTTTTGCTGTAACAGGAGTTACTTTCTTTACTAATGTTTCTTCTGCTTCTTCTGTTGCTTTCTTTTTTGATTTGAATACAGGTCTTTCATTTGGCTGTGCTTGAACAGCGCCTGCAGATAAAATTAATCCTGCAACTGTTGTATATACAATTCCTTCTTTGACATTCATTTTATATTTCCCCCAATTATCTTCATTACAATTATTCTAAACTTACTAACACTTCTTTTGTTTCTTGACCATTTAAATCTCTTATTTGATTATCCTTTAAAGTATAACCTTGCTCTTCAACATTGGATACAAGTATGTGCTTTGTTAATTTATGCACTTCATTTCCTAATTCCATACCTGGTGTATACCCATGTTTTGCCATGAAATAAACATCAAATCCCTCTAAGAATTCATTTGCCAATGCATTTAATGTGTGTTCATCATTTTCTCCTAACACCATATTTTTATTAGCAAATGTAGATTCATAATACCCCATAACTAAATCATCTGTTGATGGTAATTTGTAAGATGATTGAGCTGAACTTTCTGTTACTGGAGCTTGATAAGTATGTGAAGAAACATCTTTAACATCTGTCATTTCATTTGTAGTTGATTCTAAATCTGATTCTTGTGCTGGAGCTGCTATTTCTGTTTTATTTCCTGAAGATAAAGATAAATAATCTGAAACACCATGGTAAACTTCTGAAGCAACACCTGCTACAAAACCTATAGCTACTAAACCAGTTAAAATAGAATATCTTAATAATTTTACACCTAATTTGCCACTCCCACTATAACCTGGACCCGGTAGTCTAGATTCTAGAGCTATTGAACTTGGTGATTTTACTGTTGGATTAGAATTATTATCTTGGCCAGTTTGACCATCTTTATTACCTGAATTGTCACTATCTGTCATGTTATTATACCTCACTATACTTGTTTCTATTATAAATCAAAATTACAGACACACCCCACTTATTTTCGCCTTAGATATAACTAAGACATATTATTAAAGGGAGAAACACAAACTGATATTTAAATGTTATGTTTGTGTTATCACTCGAAAATAGATATCTTGTCTGAATCAATTAAATCATCTGAAATCAGTAGCAACTATGTCAATCGAAATGACCACAATTAATCAAATAAATTAGTGGTGGTCACTTCTCCGACACTAATTATTCAACAATTATGAGTTTTACCTTATACTTAGCAACTACTGGTGAACACACAAATTGAATAATTAGTTTAAAAAACTAATGAAACTAAGTTAAATGTATAAATTAAAGGCATTATTGAGAAATAAATTATAGTTAAAAGGAATCATAGTAAAAAGAAACAAAAATTTGATTGAAAAAAGACAGATTTGTTTAATAACATTTTTAAGAACACTAAAAACCAACAAAATAATGAAAATGAAAGATAATGAAAAAGTATTGATTATTGGAGCTGGCCCAATTGGATGCTATTGTGGTTATTTACTAGCTAAAAAAGGATTTGATGTTGAAATTTATGAAGAACATAAAGAAATAGGAAAACCAATAGGATGTACAGGCATAGTTACTAAAAAAATAAAAAAGTATATTAAATTAAAAAATGAATTTTTAATTAATAAAATAGGTTGTGCCAAAGTTTGTTGTGAAAATAAATCATTAAAAATAAAATTAAAAGAATATGTAATTGACAGATGCAAATTTGACAAATATGTTGCAAATCTTGCTATTAAAAAAGGAGTAAAAATATTTCTTAATCATAAGATTATAGACGTCAAAAAACAAGAAATTATTATTAAAGATTTAAATAAAAGTAATAAAATAAAAAAAAGTAATAAAAACATTAGAAACAATAAGAACAATATAACAAAAGATATAATAATTAAAAAAATAAAAAATTATAAACATATTATCGGTGCAGATGGACCTCAGAGTATAATAGCTAAAAAAATAAATTCAAGAAATTCTAAATTAAATATTAAATATTATATTGGTAAACAGGCAGTTGTAAAAGGTAAATTTGATAAAAATAAATTTATTGTTCATCTTGGAAAAATAAGCCCTAACTTTTTTGGATGGGTTGTTCCTGAAAACAATGAAACAGCAAGAATTGGTGTAGCTGTCCTAAAAGATCCTAATAATTATTTTGGAAGATATTTGGATTACTTAAAACTTAGAGAAAAAGATATAAAAATTAAAAAAATAGGAGAAATTCAATCTGGATTAATACCAATATATAGCCCTAAACACAAAATTTATTCTAAAAAAGGTAAAAATAGACTGACTAATTATTATATAGTAGGAGATGCAGCGTTACAAGTAAAAGCAACAACAGGAGGAGGAATAATCCCTGGATTTAGAGCAGCAAAAGCATTAGCAAAATCAATAATTAACAACACATCATATGAAAAAGAGTTATTTAAGACTAAAATAGAGCTAAAAGCACATTTAATGTTAAGGAAAACCCTAAATAAATTTTCAGATAAAAATTATAAAGAACTTATAGATTTAATGAAAAATCCGAAAATTAAGAGAGTAATAGAAAAATATGATAGAGATTCTGGAATTAAGTTAATCAGTAAATTATTATTAAAAGAACCAAGATTAATTAAATTTGCATTCAAAATCATATTTTAAAAGAAGATAAAATTAAAAAAAGCAATAATGAGTAATAAATCATAATATTTATATAATAAGCAAGATTTTGGAGTAAGGTAATATTAAGTAAAGATTAAAGAGAATAAGAACATTAATAGAGGGTTAAAAATGGACAACAATACCGATAATCATGAAAAAAAAGAAGAAAATACACCAATTAAAGATGATTCTAATGAACAAATAAAAGAAACAACAACTCAAGAAGAAAATAATAAACAAGATGTTAAACAAAAACATGCTCTTCATAATCATCATCAAAAACATTCAGAAGAATCAAAACCAAAAGAAGATTCTGAAATTGATTTAAAAAAAATATTTAATACAGATAACATTAAAAAAGGATTTAATAAAATTAAAAAAAGTTTTAGCCTGAAAAAAAAACATCAGGTTCATGGAGATAATTATAAAAATGAAAAAAGTAATGAATCAATTTCAACTATTGAATTCATTATAAAACACAAAACAATACTATTATTATTAATTCCTATTATTCTAAGCATATTTCTAAGAATCCAACCAGTTTATTTACCAGCAGCAGATGATTGGGCAACAAACAATGTTGAGGGATATTATAAAAATCAAATTGCTCAACAAATAAGCCAACAATATCCAAATCTCCCAGAAACAAATAAAAATTTACTAATAGAAGGAGAGTACAATAAATTTCTCAAGGAAAATAAAGATTCGATGAAAGCCCAAATTGAGGCAAATGCACAACAGATGAGAACGCAATTCCAAGATGATTCAGGACAAACATATTTATTAGCAATTGACCCATGGTTCTGGTATAGGTTAACTGAAAATTACTTAGATCATGGATATGATTATGATCTTGAAGTGGATGGCAGATATTATAACAATCACAGATTAGCACCATTTTTAGAAGAGGATTTAGAAGTTACAGGAAGTACTTCAAAAGCACAAGAATTCCAAGTAATTGTTCAATCATTTTTGTACAAGGTATGGAGAGTATTTGATTCTGATGTATCTTTATTAAAGATTGCATTCCTTACACCATTAATAATTGCAACGCTATCTATAATTCCAATTTTCTTTTTAGTTAGGAAAATAGCAGGTGATCTTGGAGGACTTGTTGCTGGAACAATATTAGCAATTAACCCATTTGGTTTAACAAGAACTGTTGCTGGATTCGCAGATACTGATGCATTTAACTTTTTATTTCCAATAGTAATATTTGGTTTCCTTGTGTTAGCAATAGACCACAAAAAAATAACCCAAAGAATAATCTATTCAGCATTAGCAGGTTTAAGCATAGGATTATATTCATTTAGTTGGGGGGGATGGATGTTTATGGTTAGTTTTTCAATATTCTTCTTACTAGGAATAATTGCATTTAAGCTAATTAAGATGATATGGAATAAAAAGATTAAACTTAATAAATTTAAAGAAATTGGTACTGTTTTTGTTTCATTCTTGATATTTTCAGGAATATCTACATTAATCACTGGTAGATTTAGTTATTTTATTAATGCACCAAAAGGAATAATTAAATTTATTCAATTAAAAGCTGTAGCTACAAAAACAATCTGGCCAAATGTTTACACAACTGTAGCAGAACTAAACCCTGGAAACATAGGGAATATATTTTCAACAATTGGTGGTAAACTAGCATTATTATTTACACTATTAGGAATAATATTATCATTTTATGCATATAAAAAAATCAAAAGAGATGATGCATTTTTGATTGGTGGCTCATTTTTATGGTTTGTATTTATAATTTACTTAAAAGATAGTTTTTCATCAATAACTAAATTCATCTTAATTTTAGGATTACCAATAATTATTAAATTTTTATTTGTAATCTTTAAAGAGATTAAAGAAGATAAAGAAAATGTTGAAGAAAGATACAACATTATTTTCCCATTAATGTTTACAATTTATTTATTTGGAACAATGTTTTCATTAAGTAGAGGAGTTAGATTTAGTTTATTATTAATCCCTGCTTATGCAATTTGTTTTGGAGCTTTTGCTGGAATTGCTACTAAAAAACTTGCAGAGTTAATAAAGAATACTCTCAATCTTAATAAAACAATAACATATATAATTTTAATAATTATTTTAGGGATTATAGTTTTACAGCCAATTAGTGCAGCAAAAAATGTAGTAGGAAGTCAAGTACCTTCAATGAATGATCAATGGTATGAAGCACTTATTAAGATTAAAGAAGATTCTAAAGAAGATGCAAT
>JABHXF010000042.1 GCA_018657385.1 Candidatus Woesearchaeota archaeon
AATATTAAATTATGTCTTTTCTTAATAATTATTTGTTTATTTGCTTTTTCAGTATGTTCTGGTTATATTTTTTCATATCCTGATCCATGGTTTGATATAGAAAAGATTACATTTGATGAAACAACAATTCCTGTTGGCATAGAATTATTAGAATATAAAATAGAATTTGGGCAAATTAAGTTTAATATAATAAATACCAATCCTAATCCCTTTTATCTTCTAAATAAAGTTGATTCAGAATATAATCCTATACAAAATTTAAGTCTTCCTGATGGTTATTATGCAATTATAAGGCATACTTCAGATGGTAAAAAAGCAAATTATCGTAATCACTACAATAATACTAATGAGTCTGTTTGGATAAATAGTCATGTTAGTTGGTCAGATCTAAGTCGAATCTATGTTTTAGACGGACCATCAAAATTAGTATCTGAGGATAATAGACCTGATGATGTTATTATACCATCACCTCAAAACTTTACACTTTTCTCAGCATACAATGAAGATTTGTATGAAATTAAAGGTCAAGTTCATTATAAATTACATGAGAATTATAATCCTACTGCAGGTGAAAAAGAACCTTATTATTATATCTATGCTGGTGATGATAATTATGAACTTATATATTATATTGTTGCTGGGGTTATAATACTAATAATTGGATCAATTACATTCTATATAGCATTTATTAAGAAAAGAAAATTAAAAGATTAAATTTTCCCACTAAACATTTATATATAACTAATCTAATAAATCATATTATGAAGGATTATATTGGTGATGAAGGATTATTAAGGAATAAGGAAGTATTCCTATCTGTTCTATTTTGGGCAGTTGTTGCTTATGTTGTTTTATTTGTGCTTGGTTCAATTGGATTTAATTTGTTGGGTTCAAGTATTATTAAAATTGAAAGTGGAATAGCTTTTAATTCTTCATTGTTAATGTTAAGTGGTCTTTTCTTAAGCATAATACCTGCTTTTGCATTAGCTACTATTTTTTATTTTGCATTAAGAAAAAACTGGGAAAGGTTTAAATTAAAAACATATGATCTTAAATTTTCTTATGTTATTCTTATATTCCTTACTATTATCATTATGAGTTTAATTGTAGAATTTATCATAACAAGGAAATTTAAATTTCCAAATATCAGTATACTAACTCTAGCAGTATTGTTTATAACGCCTGCATTGTTTAAGAATAAGAAAGATATTATTTGAACATTCTCTTATGTTAGATGTTGTTGTTCTATGGAAAGCGTACTTCTAAAGGATAGTGATCTGAAGCTTTTTCTACTAGTTCGTCTCTCATTACAGTTGCGTCTGTTATTCTCACACTAAGATTTCGTGTGGTTAATATATAATCTAACCTTAATGGTGCTTCATGAGCTGCATCTTGGTTGAATTTTGTTGGTACAGTATACACATTATTGCTTTGATTTAAAAATATGTCTTGGAAACCTGCTTCTAAAAATCTGTTTATTACATCATATCTCAACATACCATTTGTAACAAACTTTTTCATCTGTTTCTCATTGAATTCTGCAACATATCCTTCGTATTTATCATGGACTGATAGAGAATTAAAATCTCCCATTATAATTACATTATTGTATTTCGCAGTAGATTTTAGTAATTCTTCAACTTCAATTAATCTTTCTTCTTCTGTAAAAGGTGAAAGATGAAGACTTATAATATCAATTTCTCCTAATGGTGTATCAATGAGAACTTCTGTTGCAGCATTACGAAAATAGTTGTGGTTTGTTTCTTTTAATATTCTATGTTTTGATAAGATCGCTGTACTATATGGATGTGTTTCACCTACATCTAAACTTGCAGGAGTCATTGTAAAAAAAGAATGACCTGTTTTTGAAGCTACATATTTTAATATCTCAAAATCATTGTATGACCAAAAACAAGCTTCTTGTATTCCTACTACATCTGTTTCTGCAGATCTGATAACGTCGATTATATGTTCTAATCGCTCTCCCTTTTTATCACCATCTAATCCTCCTTGAAATATATTATAAGAAATTACTTTCATTTTTCTTATCCTTCTCTAACTAATTTATCAATTGTATACCATGAGTTTACTTGAAGTATTTTTCCTCTTACAGACTCATGTGCATTTGCTACTTGTCTAAAATGGATTATTTTAGTGTCAGCAATCTCTCCAGGTAACATAGTACATTCCTGATCTTCAAATAATTCGTAAAGCTTTTTTATGGAATCATCAACATAAATGGCAGGTCTCATTTTTGCTAAATCTTGTTGTTTATTCTGTTCATCTGTATGGATCAGACCATCTATACTTATTCCCTTCTTTTGTAACCATTTCCCTGCAGCTTGTACTTGTGGTCTTTCAGAGTTTGCATATCTGGATGTAACAATATACACATTATATCTTTCATTTTCACAATATTTTTTCATAACTTCTATTGCACCTACTTCTGCTGGAATATCTAGGATTCTATCAACATATAATAGATCAATCATTTCATTATAATCTCTTTTAATCTCTTTAGCACTTAGTTCTGGTCTTTGTTGTCCCATTTTTTTTAATGCAAACTTATTTGCAGTATCTTCTGGATTTATATCATAACCCATCTCAGAAAGAATACTTGCTTTGTAGCCTTGTGGTGAAGTTATTACTCCATCAAAATCAAATGCTAAATTAATAACTGAAAGATCAGCTTCAAAAGATTTTGTTGCTTGTCTTAATTCTAATGTATCTTTATTTTGTACCCATAATCTATTATTTTTCATTTTTTACCTCTTGATATTATAATTAGATGTCTATCTTGATATAAGTCATTATAACTATATAAACTTGTGTTGTGGTAACCTATACGATATTTCCGAAAAACACATAGGATTTTTCATTATAAGTTTATTAAATATTGAAGAATAATAATTTCCCTCTATAATTAACAGGTTTTTAAACATTCCCCTAACTACTATTTCTGCATGCTGTTCCTAGTCTTTTATATATGTTTGATACATAATTTACGAATTGTTGTTTCCAATAATCAGCATCATTAGGAGTAATTTTTGGTCTACCATTATTTTTCTCTTTAACCTTTATCTTACCACTATTAAACTTATAAGTAATCCTTATACGCCTTATTTCATCATCATCATTTTTCTGTTCAAAATTCACTCTTATTTTTCCTTTTTCATCATTATAATTAAACTTAACAAGTAATTTAATTCCATCATCTGTCTCATAATTTTCACGTAATTCATAAGATGCTTTATTATCTTGCTTTGTAGGATATTCAATATCTTCATAAGGGGATTCTCTAGCACATTCTAATAGATCAAGTAAAGTTTTATCAATTAATTTAACAGCATATTTAGGAGAATCATTTAGTTGATTTTTTACTTCTTCAACAAGAAAAGGACTTTTGATAGAATGAGTAGTTGGTTCTCTTTCTACTTCTTTACTTCCACATGAACTTAATGCTAATAAAGCACATAATGTTACTATTCCTTTCATTATATATAGAAATTAGGTGTGGTTTTTAAACATTCCCCTTCTAAAACAACAACATTTATATATATGTATATGATAATATATTATCATAAAATGGAAAATTTAATAACTCTTGAAATGATAGAACAAAACCAGAATATTCTAGTTAAAACTATCTTTACCAAGCTACAATTAAACATACTCAAAAAAAAGATTCAGAAAAAAACACTAAACAATAATGAAAGAACATATTATTACAAATATATTAAACCAAAGTTAAGGGCAATGCTTTCTTTTTCAGGTATTACAGAAGTTAATATCAATGGAAAAGAGCATATGATTAAAGAAAGAATTCCAAAAGCAATAAAGATATTATCTCAGCTGAAAAAGAAGCACAAAAACAAAAAGATGTTAATCTCTGGTTCTTTTTTGTTTAACAAGAACTATAATGATATAGATGTTTTTGTTTTCTCAAAATATAGTAAAGAGGATTACAAAAAAGAAAAGATCCATGTGAACTATCTTCCAGAATCTGCTATAAATAGCTTATTCTTTAGTTCAATCTCAAAAATCAGCATCAGTAACTTTAGATACACACCAAAATCAAATTTTACAATCAAACTAGAGAATGTGATTCAAAATTATGAAATACTTATTGATTTTATTCTTAGAAAAAAACAATACACTCAAGAGCTAAGAAAATTCTTTCTAGAAACTGAATTCATCTCAAAAGATGTTATTCTAAATCCAAAGCAATTATACCAATTAAAGAAAAAAGCAAAACATAAAAATATAATTAGTTTGCTATCTGATACTTTGATAAATTCATTACTTTATGCATTTACAAGAATGAAAATAAAAAACAATCTTAAGAAATACATTGATGATTATTCTGAATTGCTAAAGCAATATAAACATGCAAAAAATATAGAGGTTTACATCAAAACATATAAAGAGGTGCTTGAAGTTGCAGCATGAAGAAGGAAAAAGAAAAATTAAAGAAATTCTTGGGACTGATATTAGATTTGAGGGTCATTTCAACAAGTGTTTTAATAATATTAAAGAAACCCAACAAAAAGAACTGATTGAATGGATAAGAAAATGTAAAAATTATGATGCAAACCCTATACAATCAAAAAAAGATAGAAAACTAATTGGTTTTGTTGAACGTATTGGAAGCAACCTAAGATCCATTCTGACAAAAGAGAAAGAAGAATATTTTATTGCTCTGTTCTTAGACAAACACAAATATTATGAAACAGAGATGGAAAAACTTGGTTTTTAAACATTCCCCCTAAACATTTAAAAATACTACATCATACCTTTATATTATGGGGCAAATTCTTACTAAAGCAGTAGCTGAACGTATAATAGAAAGAAAGAAGGAGTTATTAAGAGGTATTGGAATAACTGAACCAGCTAAGATAGAAGATATTCTAACAGAAACATATGAAGAATATTCAAAATATAAAAAAGCTAAAAGACTAAGAAAAAAAGGAATGCCTTATAAAAAGATTGCAGAAAAAACAGGTCTTGACAAATTCAAAGTTTTTAGTTGGACTAAAAAAGATAGATTACCAAGACTTTTTTCAGATGAAAGGTTTTTTTCAAAAAATCTATTAAGAATTGATGAATCTACTGAAGATGATGTTATAAAACTATTGGCAGTTTATTCATCCTCAAAAATATCTTCTAAGCAAACTAAATTTAAAACAAAATTTTCAAACAGAGAAAATTTAGAAATGGTATTAGATTCTTTTTTCAATGTTTTTTCTACTGTTCCATATATTTGGGAAGATGAGCATGGAGTTGAGTTTGATTTTTGTTCAAAACCTTTTTTAGAATATTTTAATGAACAAACTAGAAATAACACCAGGGTTCCTTTACATCTTTTAAAAACAAGAGAACAAAAAGAAATGTATTTTCAATATTTTTTCTTAAGAAAAGGATTTATCAGGTATAAGGATTCAAAAAATCCATATGATGGTTTATTAGTATTTAGTTTTGATAACAACGAAGAGTTATTATTTGATTTTGCAGTATTATTGTCTGATATTGGATTATCACCTACCATAAGTAGCACTTTAGTAAATATTTCTGATTCTACTTCTTTAAGACAAGTTGCAGAGTTGTGTTTATGCTCTGATAAAAAAAAGAAATTAAATAAGATTATAATTGGTAAAATTATTACACCAGAAGTATATCAAAGAATTGTTTCAGGTTCTGAAATATATTTTGAAAAAAATAAAGGTGAACTTGCACAAGAATATGATCTTGCAGCATGGGTAAACTTTGCTTATGCTGATGATATTAAAAAAGAACCACAAAGTGAATTATTTTATCAAGAGGAAAAATATATCTTGGCAGATCATATTTTTAATATGTATGTTCCTGATAGATTTTTAGATCAACCAGCGAGAATTAAAACAAGGCAATTACAAATATATAAGGTTTTAAGATCCAACCCTAGGTTTTTTCAGTTTACAATTTTAGATGATAATTCTTTTTATATTGAAAAAGATAAATTAGATCTTGTTGAATCTTTAATTGGTTCTATGTATAGGAAAGAAAGAAGATTTAATGATGCAGTTAAATTAACTGAAAGATTATAATTCATAAACCTAACTTATTTCTAGCTTTGTCTTCTTTTAAAAATTCCCCTTTTTTTATTCGTGTTCTTGCCTCTTCAATTGCTTTAATCACTTTTTTCTTAATCATTTTTAATAAACATCATCATGGTGTCCGTAATCAAGTATCCTTACTAACTTATTATCTTCATCAATTTCGTACACAAGTACAAAATGTTTGTCAATATGTACTCTTCTTAATCCATGCATATCTCCTCTTAATGGTTTGAAATGATATGGGTTAAGACGAATTTGAATTATTTTTTTATTTATAATTTTCAGTTGTTTAATACTTTTATTCATCAATCTAGAGAAAACCTTTTCAGCTTTTTCTGATATGTCAAGTGCATAATTCATAATTTGTACCTTTTTGCAAAGTTATCTACACGGATAAATTTTCCTTTCCTAATCTTTTCCAATCTATCAAGATATTCTTTCTTTGCAACAGGTTCATCCTCTGCAATTGATCCCATAAATATTTCAATTTGTTTGCTCATGCTCATACCTCTTTCCTTGCAATACTTGGAAAACTTTTCAAATACTTGTTCTTGGACACTAAATGTTTTTAATACCATTTTCTCACCTTTATTTAAGTTTATTACAACTTGGGTAAGTACTACGCTATTTGTAGCGGATATCTGTTTTCCAAGTTGTAATGACAGAAAATCCGTTTAATATTGGAAATTTTAGGATTTTCATTTTATTTAACCTTAAATAAAGTTATTTAATGTTATTTATATGTTTTTTGGTTCGAAAATCCTACGAAATTCTAAAATCTAGGTATGCACTTAGAATTAGTATACTAATTTACAGATTAATAAAGTTTTCTCGTCTAGAACCGGAAGATTTCCGAAGAAAAGTTAAACATTCCAAAAAACTATTTCATCATTTCTCTTATTTCCATACCTTTTCTAAAACTGATATTTCCACAATTAAAACAATTAAAATAAGCTCCAAACTTACCTGCTTTTAAATCTAACCAACTACCACAAGCACATTTGATAGATTGAAATTCATTCTCTTTATGTTCATTACAAACTTCAATGCCTTGTTTATTTCTAATAGTAGATGCTTTTCCACAAAACACACATTTTGCAACTTGGTATGAACCATAAACTTTTTTTCTCATTCCAACTTCTTTTTGTTAGTGGTTAATAAATGTTTTGGAAACATTTATTTATTTTACTTAGAAATAATTGCTTCAATTACTTTTTTTGTTTCAGCAGGTTCTCTTTTTGTTCCTATTTCATAGATTGGAACTTCAAATTGTATTGGCATTCTGCTTTTATATTTAGCTAATAAACATGCATGTAATTTATCATCAAAAGTTATTTTAGGTTTAATATCTTCAGGTTGGAGTTGAACAACATGATCTGGATCATATTGATTATTTAGTACAAATACATAATGTAATGGTGCTTTATAATTATCATTTTCAAGCCATTCTATTCTTCTTGTTTCTTGATTTCTTCTTGCACCTATATTTCCAAGCCTTCTGATTTCTGTTGGAGAAACAAGTAGCATGTCATCATCAAGAACATCTCCTTCTAAACTTGAAGATAATGTTGATTTACCTCTTCCTGATTTTCCAGTAAGCATAATACCTTTTCCATCTAAAACTAAACCAGCACCATGACAAAATCTATATTTCTCAGAAACATTACCTGCTAAATATCCTATGTATCTCATAACATTATATATATTAATTCCAAAATCATCTCCAACTAAAATTTCCATTCTATAACCATTGAAATCTGGTGGTATTGGACTACCATCTAAATAAAAACCAACATTTACATCAAGTACTGCATCTATTGTATTAGTATCTGCTTTAGGAAATAATTTAGTAAAACCTAAATCTCCAAATCTAAATCCAACTCTTATGTTAGTATCACCAACTTTAATATTTTCAATACCCATTAAGTAAAGAAATAAACATGTCTTTTTAAATCTTTCTTTCTTAACCACTTATCAATAGTAAATAACCCAAACCTTTATAAATGGATAATATTTCCATGGATATATGACACAAACAGCAGTATTATTACATAATATACCAATGATACGTGAAGGATTAGAACGTATGTTAGATAGTGAATTTGATATTAAAGCTAGTATTGAAACTGCTTCTGAAGCAGTTGATGAAGTAAGAGAATATAAACCAAATCTAGCTATTGTTAATCTTAATCATGGTTTTTCTGGCAATGTTGAAGTAATTAAAGATATAAAAAAAGCTAGTAAAAGAACATATGTATTGGTATTTTCTGAATTTGATGTTAGACTATATATAGAACAATGTTTAAGAGCAGGTGCACATGGATATATCTCACCTAGCCAAGAACCTGATGAAATTCTTAAAGCTGCAAAAACAGTTGCAAATGGTAAAACATATCTAAATAATGAAGCAGCTCAAATTATACTAGGAGCACTTTCTCCTGATAATAAATTAAGACAAGGAAATTTAAGATTAAAACAATTTCAAGTTTATAGTTTGCTGTCTCAAGGTAAAAAAACAGATGAAATAGCATCAACTTTATGTATTGGCAAAAAAACAGTTGATTATCATTATAAAGAATTAAGAAAAACATTTCAATTAAATAATAATGTTCAACTAAGAGAACATGCTTTTGCATGGCTTACTCAATATCATTAAAAATGACAAAGACAAATTGGATTACTATTGATGGAACAGTAATGGGGGAAAAAGGATTCTTACCTGCAAAACTTCTTGAATTACTAATTGGAAGAAAATCAGACCTAGATGTGTGGGCAGAAGAAGGATATGATAAAGAAGTAGAAGAATGGCAATGGGTTGCCCCTGAAATAATTACTGAGATGGCAATCCCTTATTTTAATCCTGAAGACAATGTTTTAGATGCAGGTTGTGGCACTGGTTTAGTTGGTGAAATTTTAGTAAAACAAGGATATACAATTGATGGAATTGATCTTTCTCCTAAAATGTTAGAATATGCAAAAGAACGAGGATATAGGGAATTAAGAAGTGCAAATCTTGCACAACCAAGTCTTGCTGATTTTGTTGGAAAAAAATACAAATCAATTATCTCAGCAGGTGTTTATGGTGATTTCATAAATGTTAATCCATGGTTATCTAGATTATGTGATGTTTTAGAGGAAAATGGAACATTAGCAATTACAGGAAGCAGATATAAATTAACAGAATATAAGGTTTTCAAATATCTAGAACAAAATGGATTAGAAGTAAAAGAAATAAGAACTGGGATTGGATATTTTGCGGAAAAACAAGACCCAATTAAATGTCTTTATATTATTGCACAAAAAACCAAATAATCACACCCATTTGGTGATAAATATTCCGAATTTTCTGAAAAATTATTCAAAAAGTTTTTAAAGCGAACTTCATTACTTTATTTTAAGATGTTAGACGACATTATTGGAACTTCTACAACTAATACCAATGCGGAGTCTTACGCTAAAAATTCTACTTTAGACTTGGAAAATAGTGTTTCTAAACAAGGATTACTATCAAGAGCTTATTCTAGTATTAAAAGAAATGTTGGAATTATATCAAAAGTTGCATTAGCTGCAGCTGGTGGTTTTTTACTTTACTCTGCTGCTCCTAACATGGCTGAAGCAGCTGAACAAGAAGAACCAAAAACTAAAGCAGAAGAACCATGTGAAATTGGAATTACAAATCAAGATTTAGATTGTAGTGATGATTTTAAACCTGATTCACAATGCAGTATTTTTGTGAATATGTGTGGTAGGGATTTAGATTTTAATTATGATACTAATTTAGTAAAAGTTGTCAAAATAAAAGATGGTATAAATGATGTTAAAGTAGAAAAAGTATTTGAATATGATCTTAAACCACTTTATTGGGGTTTTGGATTACAATATTTTGAAGTAAGGGCTGAACTAAGAGATGAAGAAGGAACTCTTTTGGATGCAATACCTAGACTACATGTAAAAGATAAAGAATTTAATAGAATACATTTTGAAGTTTCACCTATAGAGGAAGATTCAACTGAAGAAGAAGAAGATAAGGGATATGATGCTTCAAAAGTTACTCTTAATCCTAAAATTGCTTTTAATTATGTATTATGGAGCGATACTAATAATGCTACATTATCTGCTCTTCCAGTTATGTCATCTCCTGGAACTGGCATAGTTTATTCTCCTACAAATATTTCAGCATCTTTAAAATTAGGTGGAAGGTATGTTAATACTGATACCTGGTGGGCAGCAGTTAATGCTGGATTTGGATTTTCTAATGATTTTGGTGCTAGTGTTATGGGTGGATTTCAATTTACAGGTGATACAGTTAGAGAAATTCCATTTGGTTTTGGAGGAAAAGTAGGAGTAAATACTGGTCAAATTTATTCTCATGATGTTCAAAACACAGTAGCTGCGCTTGAAATAGGAGTTGTATTTTTTGGAGATGAATTAAGTAATGGACCATTTGAAAAACCATTTGATGATATTGAATATCAAATTTCTGCAGGTGTTTTCTTATCTGGATTTGGTGGTGAAGATAATCAAGCAGATACTGAAACTTATATTAATGCAAGTTTTGAAACATTTTTTGATTTTTCAAAAGTACAATATGGAAATTTACTTGGCCTAATGTTAGATTTACACATTAGACCTTATATGAATTCTAATATAAGACCTGGAGATAACTTTTCAAATGCTTCTGATTTTTGGGTTGCTGCTGGTCCTAAATTTAGATTAGAAATACCACAATTAAATCATTCAAGGTTAGATATTAAACCAGCTTATTTTGCAGCAACAGATGATTTTAATAAATATATTCAAGGTGTTTTCTTAACAATAATTGCTGAGTATTAATTATTTATTACAAATTCAATTCTTATTTTTTAAATTAAGACCAAAAAATAATTCAAGTCTTTATCTTTTTCTTAATTCTGCTTGTATACATATATTTCCAAGATCTCCAATATGTAGAATTTTTCCAAAGCTCATCCCTCTTGATAAGTATCTTTCTGTTTCTTTTTTTGCAGAATCTGATCCTCTTATTTCAACATCTACTAACATACCCTCTTCTACTGGTTCTTCATTATGCTCTTTAACTTTTTTAAATCTAGAATTCTGGCCTTGATATGTACCTTTTTTACTATACATCAAATAACCTACAACTTGGCTAAATGCATCTGTACTATTTTTTTCTGTACCTGCTCTTTCTGCTTTATATCTAAGTTTTTTCAAAACTTCTCCTAAAATATCTAATCCTAATGCATAACCAGTACAACTATTTGAACTAGACATATTTCCACTAGCTAAATAAGTATTTAAAAATCTTGCTCTAATATAATAGTCCTTACTAAGTTCAAATTCTTCCCAATGATGGAAATAAACAGCTACTTGGGATGTTGCTTCATATGCACTAACCATTTTTCCTTCTTTTTCAATTTGACATTCTTCAGTTGAATCATCTGATGCAGTTAAACCTACAAGTAATTTTTCATCAAGACCAGCTCCACTATTATGTACAAAAAAGACACTATAATCTTCTTTTTCTTTTTGTTTAACACTTACTCCTTTTGTATCACTAGATATTGTTAATGCATGTATATTTTCAGGATCAAAGAATAATCCCTCAACAGCAAATTTACCTTTTGATGATTTTGGAATGTAAACAATATTTTTTCCCTCAGTTCTGCTTCCAACAACTCTTGGACAATCATTAACTGGTTTAACAGCAATTTTAATTTTATTTCTGACTAAGAAATTTTCATCTTCTGCAGTTATTTCTACTTCTGCTAATGTGCCTTTTTTATATGATGATGTTCCAGGTTCTTGAGGTGTATGTTTATCTAACTGAGTTGTTGTAATTTTAATTCCACTACTTGTTTGTACAATTTCAATTAAATCTTTGGTTTTTTCATCTTTTATTTCTTTATCATCACCTACACTTTTGACTCCACCCAAACTAAAATCACTTAATCTACTATCACTATCTTTAAACAATTGACTCCAAGGAATCTTTAATGAACGATCTTCTTTAACTTCAACTAATTTTTGATTAATTGCTGTTGGTGCTTCATTGTAAAATTCAATATTATATCTTTTTGTTTTACCATTAATATTCATAGTAAAATAACTTTTTCCTATGAACGGAAGTGTACTACTTTCTTGATCAGGACTAATTGTAATTGTTCTTGTCTCAGGATCATATGATGCTTTTATATTATTATTTCCATTAGCACTTGCATTATCATATTGATTAGGAAAACAATTTTTACCTAACCCTCTTGCATTAATTTTAATTTTTTTACTAACATGTGCTCTTTCAACTGAATGTGAAACTAATTTACAAAGTTCAGGTGTTGGTACTGGTGGTATTGGTTTCGGTGGTGTTGGAACATCTACTTTATCTTCTACAATATCAACAATATCTTTTACATCATCTGGTTTTACATCAACTGCATCTGGTATAACTCTATCAGGAATTATATCAACAGCATCTGGTATAACTCTATCAGGAATTACATCAACTGCATCTGGTTCTATTTGATCTGGTTTTATATCATGAGTATCAATTGGAATTGAATCTGGTGTGTGACTATCTAAAACTTCTTTTAATGGAACATCTTCAGGAGTTGTATCTTCAATAACATCACTTGTATCAGGAGTATGTACATCACTTGTATCAGGTGTGTGTACATCTTTTGTATCAGGTGTGTGTATATCTTTTGTATCTTGGTAGGTATCAACAATTCTTGTCTCTTCAGTTATATCATGGGCATCATAATTCATGCCAGGACATACCATTGGGCTAAGTGCTGAGAACAATGCAATAAGACCTGCACCTATAATTCCTAATAATCCTCCTGCAACCCCTGCTTTTATTGTTCCTGATCTATCAACAGGTACATCTAAACCATAAGGAAATAATGTGTCTTCTTCTTCATCATCATCTTTTGTTATGCTTGTTTTAGGAATTGATGAACCACCAATAACTGAATCAAGAGTTGTTGTATCTAATCTAAATTCTGAAGATGAAACATCTGGCT
>JABHXF010000043.1 GCA_018657385.1 Candidatus Woesearchaeota archaeon
AATGGAATTAAAAAATTAGTTGATGAGATTTATAAACATGATATGGATGAATTTTCACCAGAAGCATTAATTGCAGTAATTTCACATTATCAACTTATGAGAAATAATGAAAAAGCAGTAACTTATGGTTCAGATGTAGTTCAAGATGTTTTTGTAAGATTCTTTAATGATTATTTTCCTAAGATGAAGTTTGAAGATTTTATTACTTCTGAAGAAAAAAGATTAGAAGCTATTGGAAGGATAGGATCAGAAATTCTTAAATCACAAGCTGATTATACTTTCTAATTTGATAATCTTTTTAAATGAAAAGGGGATTCTGTGAAAAATGAAAGAATTACTTAAAGGATTAGGTGTCTCTGCTATTGCAGGTTTTGCATTAGGTGGTTTATGGCTTGGATATGGTAATATGTCAGATGGTAAAAAACCAAAAGATGAACCTGAAATTAGAGAACCTGCACCAGCTCCAGATGTTGAAGCATCTATTGATTTTACTCAACCTGATATTACATCTCAACTTGATATAAGATTTGGATCAGATGTTGGTATTATAAAAACAGCTTTAAATTCTACTGGTTTAATTCCAATGCCTACTATAAGTGGTCCTAATCCAATCCCATTAACATTAGATGATATTGTTGCTAAAACTGTTGAAAAGGTTAATCAAAAATTAGATGAAGGGATTATGAGATATTTAGATCTTGCAGCTCCAATTCTTATGGATTATGGTCTAAATAATTTATATAGATCTGGACTTAGTCCTGATGATTATACTCTTGCTGTTCTTGAAAAAGCAAAACCAATTGTTTCAACAGGTCTAAAAGACACATATTATCATAAAGCTATGATAGAACTTCCAAGTGATATTAAAGCAGATGTTCAACAATTTGATGATTATAAAAAAGGATTTAAAGATTTACTAAATGAATTATACGTGAATGATATGAATATATTAACTCCTGAAGCAATTATTGCAGTAGCTTCATATCATAAAGTAATGAATAATATTAATGTTGGTGAAGAAAGAGAAACTGATTTATTAGGGCAGATTATTGTTGAAAACATTGAAGAATATTTTCCTTTGATTGATGTTAATAATTTTGAACCATTACATAGTAAGATGGATGAGGCAATGGAACTAGTTAAAGCACATATGCATAAAGAACAACAAGATTCAATTTATAATAAACCTCAAGAAATAGCTGATTGTTCTGATGAAAATGTATTGAATTATATGACTGAAAAAGCAAAGCAATTAAAATCTGAAGCAGATAGTGAAGCAAAAACATTTTATGGTGCACAGCAAGAATTATTAGATGATTTTATAGCTAAAGGTTATGATGAATGTATTGGTGCTAAATTATACCTTGCTGGTGTTATTGCAAGTGCAAATGTTATGATTTCATCAGGTATTAATAATAGTTATATACATACGGAAAATACAGAATTTCCTGATTGTACAATTGCTGATATAAAAGCATTTGAATCTTATAAAAAAGGATTTGAATTTTATCTTGAAGAAAAATTTGGAGAAGATGATTTTTCTTTAAATGATTTTGCAGATACTTTGGATGAATACATGGTTAAATTTGATCCAGGTATTCCTAAAAACCGAGTAGTGGATGTAAAAAGTTCAATAATTATGGATATTGCAGAAAAATACTTTCCAAATGTAATGGAAGAAGAATGTCCTGGTGTTATAGAAGACTTTCATAAACCAATACAGAATAATTTTATTTAATTTCTTTTTCTAATTTTCTTTTTTTACTAGGTCCGGAGGACATGTTTCCCGTGATTTTAATTTTTCATTTATAATTTATTAGATAAATTCAACAACAACCACGGCACGGACGGACTAAAGTCCTATTCGCCTTCGGCTCATCCGGCCATGTTGTTGGATTTAAAATATCCCTGGCCATTGTTGTTATTTCTCTCCTGAAACAATTAACTATATATACTTCTTAATTAATAAAACATATATGAAAACAAAAATCATTGCTACTATAGGACCTGCATCTAAGAATAAGATTCCACAATTATGTAAGGCAGGTATGAATATTGCAAGAGTTAATACTAAGTATGGTAAAGAAAAAGAATATGAAAAAGTTATTTCTAGCTTAAGAAAAACAAAATGTAGAATTATGTTTGATATCAAAGGGAGGAAAATGATTAGCTGGCTAAAGAAAAAAGATTTTGATTATATTGCAGTTTCATTTGCCCAAACAGCTAAACAAATAAAAGAAATTAGAAAAGAATTTTTCCCAAGAAGAATTAGAATAATTTCAAAGATTGAAAATAGAACAGGTTTTAATAATTTAGCAGAACTAATTAGAGAAAGTGATGGTATAATGGTTGCTAGAGGCGATCTAGGAAGACATGTTCCTTTTGAAGAAGTTCCAATATTACAAAAATTAATTATTAGAAGATGTAATAAGAAAAAAACTTTAGTAATTACTGCAACTGAAATGTTATTATCAATGGTTAATTCTAAAATACCTGAAAGAGCAGAAGTAAGTGATGTTGCAAATGCAATATTAGATGGAAGTGATGGTGTTATGTTATCTGAAGAATCTGCATTAGGCAAATATCCTGTTTTAGCTGTTAAAACAATGGCTAAAGTGATTACTTGCACTGAAAAGAATATTGGTAGGTTGAGTGTTTGTGATTAGTAAGATGGATAAAAAAATAAATATTTACAAAAATGGTAAAAATCTTGATAAAGGTGTTTTATTGCTTAGTAGTTCTGGGATTCAGTTTAATCTAAAAAAAGAAAAAATTAAGATTCGCTTTGATAAAATTACCAAGATAATAGGTAGTCTAACGATGCTGAATGATGATGATCTTAATGGACTTAGTTTTAGAATAATGTGTAACGAAGGAAATAAAAAAGTAAAGTATGATGTGTATTTTCTTGATAAAAATGAAACAGAAAAAAGCTTTGAGATGTTTATGAAACAGTTAAGAAAAAAAGTTCCTCTAAAAAAGTCAACTAAGGAAGATAATTGTTTAGGTGAATACACACAAACTATTAAATCAATATTTATTGTGAAATATATTCCAATTGTGTTTTTTTTATTACTTATTGGACTTTCTTTGTATATGGTGTATTATTTTTTTAATATCTATAATCTTTATTCGTATCTTTTCTCTGCTTTTTTTATAGGATTAACTATTTTTATTATATTAGTTTTTAGAAATCTACTTAATTCATCAATTAGAATAATCTTAGAAAAAGACAAAATAATGTTTTTACCTAGGTTGGGAAAAGAGTATACAATTTATTATAAGAATATTACCTCTTTTAATAGGAAATGGAGTGGCCAAGGTTATGATTATTTCTTTACAACAATTATTGATGGCAAACAAAAAAAACTTTATCTTGGTAATATGGATAAATTGAATAAGTTAGTATCTTCCCTAAAACAAAAGCTTAAAAATGTTCCTCAGAATGATTTAAGCAGTAAAAAACCAAAGAAATGGGCAGTAAATAGGAGTTATTAGCTATTTACCCTCATATAAATTAGATGATTTTAGTTTATATAAAGCTTTCGCCAGATTAAGTTTTGCTCTAAAATACCATTAATTATATAAATAGAATCTTGTTTTTAAAGATAATTATAATGCCGACGTGGCACAATCTGGTACTGCGCAAGCCTGGAATCAATAAGCAAGATAGCTTGTTGGCTTCGGCCTATCCCGGTTCAAATCCGGGCGTCGGCGTTATTATTCTTATATCTTATCTTGTATCTCTTTTTTTATAATGTTAGCTGGTTTTTTTTACTAGGTCCGGAGGACATGTTTCTCATGATAATTTTCTTTCTTTATTTTAAATTTAAACAAATCACAACAAAAAGAGCCTGCCGGCCTGTTGTAGAAAATAAAAAAATTCTTAAGAAATTATTTTCCCAATACATCAACAGATCTTTCTATTATTAAATCATGTTTTATATTCTGTTTTTAAGATAATCATATATTTAGAATATATTTATTATTCGCTTAAATATACTACTCTGTAGTGGTTAATAACCGAAAACTTTATAAATGGCTGATTTTTCATATTATATATGGGTAGAAAAAAGACTAGAATAGTTAAACTTAAGCAGAAAAAGGGACAAAATGGTAGTTCTGGAAGTGCTAATTCTGTTGAAGAGTTTGAAGAAGCTGTAAAAACTTATGCTGCATTTAGTCAAGATCCTAACTGGATTAAGAAAAGAAGAAGACTTGCAGATCAATTTGAAAAACTATCTTTTGATGTTAATCATGATTCTGATGATTTTTTCCCTATTGTTGATTTTGATTATCTGTTTGTCTATGCTCGAGATCCTAATAGTAATAGACTTGATTTTACTCCATCGGATGAAGTATTAAGAGAAATTCCTTCTCATGTAAGACCAATAAAAAAATTCTTTAGTTATACTCTACAAGGTCCTAACGCAATGAATCTTAAGCAGATGTGGAATTCCAGAGCATTTCAAGAATATAAAGCTGGAAAAGCAACACATGAAGAATGGATGAGTTCAAATGCTCAGTTGAAAGAAATGGATTTTGCTTTAGTAAAAAGTAGTCCTCAATTTCTTGAAGCTGCATTATTTTATAGGCATGCTTTTTCAACAACATCTAAATTTCTTAGTTTGTTTTTAGATAAAACACCATTTCTAAAAAAATATGACCTATTTCAATCCAAACATGCCAAACTACAGAATAAATTTAATAGGGAAACATTAAAAAGCCAAAAAACACACAGAAGATTAGAAGAAATAGTTATAGGCGATTGTTCAACAGAGAAATCAGAAAGAGAACTCAATGAAACAGCAGATAATATTGGTTATGATGTTGGTTTATTGTATAGACTTAATGATGAAATGCAACTTTTAAGAAAAGCATGTTATGCGATAGATATAAAATCAAAAGGTGCTAAATCAGACAAGGCAATTTCTTTTTATTATGAAATGCTTTCAAGAAAAAGAACTTATTCTGATCTTGTAAGAAATTTAAGTTTAAAATATGTTGCAGATGCAGTTAAACAGGGACAGCAGTTATACAGATCAATAGAACATGAAGGAGCTGCTCAAGCTTTTGCTGGGGAATTCTTGAATGCTGTTGACCTTAACAAAATTATTGAAAAGGTTTTGAAGGTAGATCACGCAGATTTGATTGAATCAATAATAAAAAATGGTTTGGATAATTTTGATGATGTTTATGATTATTATAATGCTAAATTAGAACGTATAGTTGGAATGAAAAAAGAAATAGATAAATTTTCAGAAAGATATGAAAAAGTTAAAAGTGCATCTAATGTTGATTTTTTAGCAGAAGCTCTTCTTGATACTATAGATTTTCCTAAAAAGAAGAAATTTGATGAAAAGTATGGGGAACAAGATGACCCTAAAGCTGCATATGAATTTGTTCAGAAATATATTTCAAATGGTGGTGCAAGACCATTAGCTGGAACAGTTAATCCAAATAATCTTTCAAGTTGGATTAAATTTGAAAAAGATGGTTTTTTAGATAAATATCTAATGGCTTCTCAGTGGCAAAAAGAAAAAATTGCCCCAGTAGTTGAAGAAGATGTATATAATGCTGGTGTATTAACAGAGTTTCTTAGAGATTTTCAGGCATACAAAGAAATGGCTAGAGAATTAAAAGGCTATTCTGACATGGAAATCCCTTCCCCAAGAAAAATATTAGAAGAAATGGATTTTGATTTGATGGAAGAATTCTTAGATGTCCTATCTACAATAGAAGCAGAGAAAAGAACAAGAGATATGTTTAATAAATTAAAATTAGTAAACAATGAACAAAATAGAGAGCAGGTACATATTGTAAATCAGGATCTTGGCCAGCTTTTAGTAGAGGATTTTGATTATATGAACCAACATTATAAAGATATTAGAGAATTAAGAAAAGTAATGTTAAGAACTAGTAATGAAGAATTATATTGTAATTTTATTGATGAACTTAGTTCATCAGCTGGAAACAAAGGAGATAATGACATGGTTTTACTTGATTATCTTATACTTGCTAGTGGGCTTGATGAAGCTGTTAAAAAAAGAGTACATAGTCATATGATTACTTGTGATACAAATGAAGTTATTCAAAAAGTAAAAATTGAAGAAACACCAGAAGATTTACGACCTGAAATTTCTCACCTTGTAATAGTTGGTGGTTATAGAAGAGGAAATTATAGCTGGTTAGATAATCATTTTAACATTGGAAAAATAAGTATTGTTGGTCCTGCACAAGTTAATAGACTTAAAGCAATGGGCTCTTCTCCGTTATATCTTCTTTTGACAGATAAGGTATCACATAAGGCTGAATTTACAATAAGGGGAAACAATGCAGAATATATTAGAGCTAGATCTTCTGGCAGAAGTGTTATTATAACTTCATTACAAGCAAATTTACCTATGGATAATTCAAGAACAGCAAAGATGTATAGAAATATTCCTTGAAGATTACCCCATCGCTTGCCGTGGGGATAGCAATTCTTTGGATTTTCGCTTTATTTGAATGAATAGAAAGAACTTATTTTCCTTGTGATTTTATTGCTTGGTTTGTATAATATTTTAAAACTTCGTGTTCACATGTTAATTGTGTTGTTAATATTTGGTGTCCAAGATCAACATATCTTTTTGATGTATAAAATGCTTCACTTGCACCAGCTAATGTTGCTTTTGATTCAAATAAATAAATTCCATTTCTTTTTGTTGGTTTTACTTTTACAGTAAATTCATGTTTTTCACCATAAAGATCCTTTTTGTAATCTACAACATAAACATATGTGCCCCCAAGCCCATTAATAAGTGTAAAAGGTTTTGATTTAGTAAAATCAATTTCTGGACTAGAATCATTTTTCTGGATACTCATTGAAGCAAAATAATTTTTTTTTGATGCTGTAATTGTTTCTAATGTTCCTTTTAAATTAATTAAATGATCTCTTCTTAAACCATATCCACCTTGAGTTGCTGATTTAGCTAATTGTTTTTTTACTTTATCAAGAGCAATTTGTGCTGTTGCGTATAATTGTCTTGCTTCACTTTCACTAATTTCTTCAAGTGGTCTTCCATTTCTTTTAGAAACAGCTGTTCCTCTTGTTCCTATATCATTAAAGTAAAGTTCTTGCTGTAAATCTTCAAGATTTATAGAATCTGTTGATACATCTATTTTTCCTTGTGCTAATGGATCAAATTCACCACTAGCTACTACACATAAATCATCTAATGAAATTGTTATAACTGCCATTTTATCTTTAAATTTTATATAAATTTGGGTATTATGGATTATTTATATGTTTTTTGGTGCTTTATTACTTAAAGGTGGTATTCGTACTATTTTGATTCATCATTTTGTTAATTTAAATTGATTTTAATAAAAATTAATCTAGCACTCTAATATTTAAATTTTATAACACATATATTTATAAACAAGTAAGGATTGCTAATGTTTGGTGATATGGTTTTTAGAATGGTAGTGCAAACTGCCATTCCCTAAAACCATTTATTTCATCTTTAATTTTAAAAAAAGGAGGGATATTTATGGAAGAACAATGTGGTTGTGGTCATAGTCACGAAGATAAAGTTGAGCAAGCTCAACAAAGTTCCAGCAAAGCTGAAACAAATTCTAATGAAGAAATGGAAGAAATAGATGTATGTACAAAGTGTGAAAAACCAGTAGAAGAATGCACTTGTCCATGTGATGATTGTGGAAAAGCAGAAGAAGAATGTACTTGTCCATGTGATGAATGTGGTAAAGAAGAATGTGAATGTATTCCAGAAGATGTTGAAGACATTGCAGAACATGCTGATGATAAAATTGATGCTTTAATTGAGTTGTTAATTGATAAAGGAATTATTTCTGAGGATGAATACAGAAAAGCATACGAAGACATGTTTGTAGAAAACAAAGAAGACAAACCTGATCAAGAAGATCAAGAAAAGTCTGAACATCCAGGAGATCCTATTGCAAATTAATTTTTTTCTTTTCTTTTAACTAGATCCGGATTATTTACTTCTACTGAATCTTTAATTAATTCTAATAAGCTAATTGAGAAAATAACAATCTGACCTAACTCACTTTTAAATCCAACAACATGGCCGGATGAGCCGAAGGCGAATAGGATATTTTCTTAAAGAAAATGTCCGTCCGTGCCGTTGTTGTTGTTGGATTTAATATCATCATGTTGTTGTTGGATTTAATATCATCATGTTGTTGTTGGATTTAATATCATCATGTTGTTGTTGGATTTAATATAAATCATCTTGTTGTTGGATTTAATATAAATCATCTTGTTGTCTGATTTAAAATAATCATGTTAGTGTTATTTTCTAAAAAGGAGAATTAAAAGAATCACAACAAAAGAGCCTGCCGGCCTGTTAAAAAATAAAAAAGAATATAATTTACATTTACTATTTTATAGTAGAAGTACATATTTATATACTATTATTAATATATATAGTACTATGAAAAAAACAATACTAATAATTGGGATAATATTATGTTTGAGCTTTTCTTTTGTTTTAGCTGAAGATTGTGTTTGGAGAAAAATTATAAACTCAGATGGTTTATACAATACCTTATATGAGGATAGTGGAACTGTTTATATGGGGATGACATCCAAGATTCTATATTCAGAGGATGATGGAGAAACATTCAAGACATATGCAGAAAAATCAGGAATCTCATCAACTTATCTTAATAAGATTGCAGGTCGTTTTGTTTCAGGATATTATGAAGGATTGTTTAAGGTTGATAATAATGATAAGTTTACTAAATTTTTAGATCCTGATCCTATGCAAACTTTTCAAATGATTGAATATGCTGGATCAACTTTTTATGGAACAGATGGTTGGGGAAAAATAGTATATGAACAAGGTATAGATACTTCTTCAACAGAAGGTGAAGTGGCTGAAATTTCTGGAGTAACAAAAATAACAGCATTAGGATCACATGATAATCAAATTTGGGTAGCAGGACAAGATACTAGATTATATTATACTGGTAATCCTAGTAATGGTTGGTCAAAAACTTCTAGGGTAGGAAGTCAAATGACTAATATAGGTAATCTTAATTTTATTGGCAATACAGTTTATGTAACAGCAGAAAAATCAGATGGAAAATCAGTAATCAGATATAATGATATTGATAATCTTATTTGGTCAGATTATCCTGCACAGATTCCAGGGGCAACGGAATATGCTGATCTGATAATTACTTCACATGGTGGTTCTTATGCTTTGGTTAGAATTAATAATGATTTAGCTAAAGTATATAAAAAAACAGTTCAAAATACATGGTCTGAATATGGAACAGGTCTTGATAAAGTTATTACTAAAGGAAAAGATCTTCTAAAAATGAGTAATGGTCAATTCTTAGTTATTGGAAATTCACCTGTAGACAAAAATGCTCTTGCTAAGTGTAAACCAAATAATGCGCCAATTGTTGATGCAGGAGAAGATATTACTACATTTGTTGGCTATGAAGTTACTTTACATGGAACAGCAGAAGATTCAGATGGAGATGAAATTACAAGTTATGATTGGGAACAGCCAGGAGCAGTTATAGTAGATTTAGTTGGCTCTGATTCAGATACAGCAACATTCACTCCTAAAAAAGCAGGAACATATGTTTTCCAATTTTATGCAACCGATGATTTTCTAAAAAAATCAAAACCTGCAGAAGTTATAGTTAAAGTTGTAAGTGCTACTAAATATTATGTTGAATTAGATTCTGAAACAGATCATTTTTCATGGTATGCTGGAAATGATTATGACTATGGAACAGCTTATATAAATAATGGTGGGGATATGTCTGATTTTGCATTCAAAGTATATGCAGGTGATGAGGAAGTAATCAATACAGCACTTGATTTAGGTGGTTATGATATTTATGTAACAAAACCAAAGCAAAGCTTTTTGATGAAATCTAATGAACAAGGTATTGAGTTTGATAAAGCATCTGTGTTTGTAAGAAGTGGTAACTTTTTTAATTTGCCAGGAGACACAATAACTTTGAAAATAACTGACACTGATGGAGATATAAAAGCAGAAGCAAGTCAATTTGTTGAAAAATCTTTGACTGGACAATGGGTTGAGTTTGTGTTTGATGCTGGTGCTGTAGATGCTGGTGTTGATGATGCAGGTAGTGATGATAGTTCTGATAGTTCAAGCAGTTCAAGTTCTAGCAGTACAAACAAAGATTACCCTGAATTAGAAACATTACAAGGTGAAATAGAAGAAGATCCTTATGCATCTGTTTCAAATGAATGCACAATGGATAGCCATTGTGATGAGGGTGAAGCTTGTGTTGATAATGAATGTGTAAGTGAAGAAACACCAATAACTCTTAATGATGACAATGGATGTGTTAGACCAAATGATTGTGCAGTTAATGAATTTTGTAATAAAGGTAAGTGTGATGAATTAGTTTGTAAAACTGGTCAATTAATTGTTCAGCATATATGTGTTGATAGAAATAATTTATTTGGGTTGCCTTATTGGTTGGTTGGTGTAATAGCTGCAATCGCAATATTGGTTTTAACAGGTATTGGTTTAGGTGGTTATTTTGCATTTAGAAAACATGGAAAAGAAATTGATGTGAAAGTAAAGAATGTTAAACCTAATAAAGCTAAACCAAAAAAAACTAAAAATAAATAGTTTTTTTCTTTTTTTCTTTTAATTAGGTCCGGAGGACAAGTCACTCTGGAATTTTCTTTTTTGTTATTTTCTACTATTATAATTAAAATTAATAGAAAATTAAAAAATCACAACAAAAGGAGCCTACGGCCTGTTAAAAAAGAAAATAATTACAATCTATGGCCCATTCTTGCTTTTTTAGTTTCTAAATATTTAGAATTATGTTCATTTGGTTCTATCTTTACTGGTGTCATCACAACATGAATATCTTTTTGTTTTAATGGATGTGCCTTTTTCATGTTA
>JABHXF010000044.1 GCA_018657385.1 Candidatus Woesearchaeota archaeon
AATAAGAGTATGTGCATCGCTCCTAACAGATATGTTGTTGCTGCCGGTTATAGTGGCTGAAATCCCATTGAATAATTTATTAAAACACGTTATGTAGTGTATAATTGGATTTCAGTTCCCAATATAAAAAAACATATAATGCCACTATAACAAATTTGAGGCAGTAACAACATCATAAAAGAAGCTATGCACATACGAATAAGAGAATATTTTTTATAGTAAATAATAGTTATAGTATTTCAAAAAGGGTGTTTAATTAATGAATAATCAAAAGATAAAATTAAATATATTTGATAGGAAATATGAGAATGAATTTCATGTAATTAATAATACTTATAAAAATTTTGAAGAATTCTTATTAAAAAAAGGTTTCTTGTTTACTAAAGGTACTAATTTAGGATTTTGGGCAGGAACACCAATGAAAAGTATGTTTGAAGCATTCAATATATTATTTGAACATGATAAATTAGAAAAAGAAAGAAAAAAAGAAATAAGTTTTTGTGATTTGGGTAGTGGAGATGGTAGAGTTGTTTTGTTAGCTTCTTTATTTAATGTTGATAAAATAGTAGGAATTGAAAGTGATGCCTGGCTACATGAAGTAAGCCTACATATTAAAGATAAGGTTAATTTTAATGAATTTTCAAAAACTGAATTTATCAGAAATGATTTTAGTGTTCATAACATAAAAGATTATGATTATGTATTTATTGCTCCTGACAGGCCTTTCCACAGGGGCTTAGAAGATAAATTCTTAGAAGAGTTAGAAGGAAAACTAATTGTTCATAGTAATATATTTCATCCTGAGAAATTAAAGAAAATACAAGAATTTGATTTTAATGGTGAAAAGTTTATTGTATATGAGAAATGAATGTTAGTTATGGGTTTTGGGTCTTGAGTTGGTTTGGGGTAAATTAGTTTTGAGATATGGTTATCAGTTGAATAGTTTTGAAAAAACACAGTGATACTCATAACTACCTACTGATAACCAACTCATAACCCAGAACTCATTACTCAAAAAAAAATTAAAGATTTACTTTCATGCTTACTTTTCCATTGACTAATTCTGTAAATACATCTAATGCTCTTTTTCCCGCGGTAACTAGATTCTTAACAAAACCAAATGCAACATCATGTAAACCATTATTAGCTGGTTGGAAATCAATGTTAATATTATCACCAATACCAGCAATATTATTATCTTTGATTGCCTTCATCCAAGCCATCTCAAATGCAAATGCTTTTGCTTCTTCATCATGAATGTTTGCTAAAGGATTACTTAGTACATGACCAATCTCATGCCCTAATACTAACATAACAATATCTAATTTATTTTGTTTTACAACTACTTCCCCTGTTCTATGTATAGCAAATCCTTGAATACTTGGTGAGAATTTACCACCATTTGCTTCATGTATTCTTTTGAATTTTTTTTCATCACAAACTCTTATTGTAATACCTTTGCTTAATTCTCTGCCTGTTGTTGTTTTGAAAGCTTCTTTTACATGTTCTTCAACTTTTTTAGCATCATCAATAAATTGTGTTTCATGTCTATAAGAATGTAAAAAATTATCAGGAAGAAAATGCTCCATTGGTGTAGGTTGTGAAAAATAATTATTAGGATTATAATTAAAAGAGGAATAAGGCATTTCAACTTCTTGAGCTGAAGCCCTATACTCTAATAATTTAGGTTTTGGATTTATTTCGGGTAATGCTTTATCTAGGTTATACACTTCTTTTTTGGAGGTAGATGGTACATAACCATTACCAGATGAGTTTGATATTTGTGTTGGAGTTGAAGCATAGTTTGAAATTAATGCATCTATTCCACCACTACTTTCAATCATTGATCTTGATGCATACATAGTGAAACTTTCTCTAATAACTTCTCTTTGTACTTTGACATACATTTTTTCACTTTGATACATCATTGGTATAACTCCTGAGATGATGAAGAATCATAGCTTGAAGTTGAAGCTTCGTAGCCCATTGATGTAGAAGGTGTATAACTAGCAGAATCACTACCACATCCAGACATATAAGAAGCACTAGAACCAGCACCACTTGAATATCCACATCCTCCACATCCATTACACATTTTGTTTCACCTAAATTGATTTAATTTACTTGTTATGACTATAAGGCATTATTTCAGTATGAAGCTTATAAGCTGAACGATTTAATGCAACATAATTTCCTGAAGAAGTATCTGCATCACCTGGAAGTGCTAAGCCACTTGCACCTCTTTGATACATTTTTCTTGTGAAATCTGCTACATCCTTAACTAAACCTTCATTATGTAATACCCTACCACCTGGCAAAGTATGAAATGAGCCCATCCCCTCATAACCTTTTGCAGGAGTTCCGTAATTAGGAGACATACCATCACCATGATGAATATACTTTCTAAGGGGGCTATCTGCTGTACTCCCGATTGGGCTTATTGATACCATTTTATTTACCTTTACCATAAAAATGCCATTAAGACATCTAAATCATATATAGTATATAGTATACTTAGAGGTTTAAATATAAAATGGGGATTAAGTACAAGAAAAAGAGACAAAAAAGTCATAGCAAGCATCATAGAATAGAAAAATATAAATATAAGTGTACACATACAAGTACTTGTATGGTTACAAAAACAATCACTATAAAAGAAAAAGCATATGATATGCTTGCAAAGGACAAAAGAGGAGATGAAAGCTTCTCAGATGAAATCATTAGATGGGCACAGACAAAAAAAAGGCCTGATTTAAATCAATTTGTTGGGATGTGGAGTGATATGAGCGAAGAAAATTATAATAAAATAAACAGCATAATAGATAAAGGATGGGATCCATCATTTAATAAATCACTTAAAGAATTAGGTTATAAAAAATGAAATTATTAGATAGCACTTTCCTAATAGATTTATTGAAAAATAAAAAAGAAGTTCATGGTAAATTAGATGAACTAGAAAATGAAAGAGCTCTCTTCATTAGCTCAATCAGCGTATATGAATTAGCATTAGGTATACAATTAGACAAAAATCTTAATCATGTGAAAAAATTCTCTGAATTCTTAAAATTTATAGCTGCATTTGAAGTATTAAATCTAGATGTTGATTCAGCAATAATTGCTGGAAAATTAAAAGGAGATTTAATAAGAAAAGGAAAAGAAATTGATACAAGAGATTGTCTAATTGCAGGAACTGCTTTAACAAACAAAATAGATACAATAATAACAAGAAATAAAAAACATTTTGAAAGAGTTAAAGGATTAAAAGTTGAGAGTTATTGAAAACAAAAACTAAATCTTTCTCACAACACCATCGACCTTAATTAAGCTCGACCAAGATAATAGGGTTACGCTTCGCTAACCCTATAACTTTCTCACAATTCCATTAGTTGCATCTACTTCAACCATCATGCCGTCTTTCAATGCTTTGGTTGCAATCTTAGTTCCAATAATACATGGGATATCTAATTCTCTTGAAACAATAGATGCATGACAAGTAACACCACCTTCCTCAGTTACAATTGCAGCTGCTTTTTTCATTCCTGCAACATAATCTGGTCTTGTCATAATTGCAACTAAAATATCACCTTTCTCAATTTTATGAGCTTCTGTTGCACTCATAATTATTTTTACTTTACCTTTTGCATAACCAGTATTTGCACACAACCCTTTAAACTCTTGAATTTGTGAATAATCTTCAGTTTCTAAAACAGCTTTTTTTAATTGTTTAAGTTCTTCATTTATAACCATAACACATTCTTGATTTATATCAATAAAAGCTGAATCTTTAATTCTTTCTTGTAATTCTTTTTGTAATGTTTTGATTTCTGCTTCATCCATGTATTCTAATAATTTAATCTCTGCCGGTGTTAAATATTTCATTTCATGTAATTTTATATTTAATCTTTCCCCTATTTCTTCAATTAAAACACTACCATAATGAATATACCAATAAGTTGATTTTTTTCTGTCGTCCTGCCATTTAGTAAAATCTTCTAAAATTTTAATTAGATTTTTTAGATGTTGTGAAAGTTCTAACTTTTCAATTAATCTTGTTTTAATTTCATAATTTAGTTTTGGTGTTTCTGATATCTTCTTTATCTCTGCACTAATATTAAAGTTTGTTTCAAAGATTTCTTTGATTTCTTTCATGAAATTTTTCTTATCTAAAATATATGCTTGCACATAATTGTTTTTTGACCAAAAATAATCTTGTTCATGTTTATCTAATGCATCTTTGACATCTTTGAAAACATCTTTTTCTAATTCATTTAGTGATTCTTCTACATCGTGCTTTAAAATAAATTCTTTTAAACCATTATTTGCATCTTCAATCATCAATGCTATCCTTAATAAACTTACTTCTGCTTCATTAATGAAAGACTGATCAACAGGTGCTGTTAACTTTGAAAAAATATCATGATAATTATTATCTAAACTTTTTTGTTTTAATAATTCTAAAACCATGTCTGCAACAATTTTATCACTGCCTAAAGCAAATCCATCAATTATTGAAGACGAGGAGCATCTTAAAATTGTTTTTTCTGAAAATTCCTTGTATAAATCAAACAATTCCTTTTTGTTTAATTTTGCTAAGTCTAATTCTTTTATTTTATTACAAATATCATAAAAGTTTTTCTCATCTTTATCCCAGTTTTTCATTAAATCTTTGCTTAAATTATTATTAGTTTTTGCTTTTTCAATTATTTCAGTTGTGATTCTATTGATATCATCCATTGGAATAAACCAATCTGCTCTGTCATTATGAAAAAAACATGCATGATTAAAATTATGCCAACCTTGTTTTCTTTTTTCTATTCTTGATTCCCCCTCTACAATGTAGAATAAAAAATGAGGACACCCATCAAATCTTTGATGATACCATTGTTTATTCTGAAATTTAGTTATGTTTTGTTTTAGGAGTTGTTTATTGTATTTCATTTTATTACCTTAATTGTTTTTTGTTTAAATAATTAGTTATATTGATTCATATTTTTTATCCATTCATGATTTTTTATCTATCCTAGCATAATCTCTAATAACTGCTTTTTCAAACATTATTTTTGCTGCATCTACTGCTGCTTGTCTTTTAGGACCACTATTTTCAAAAATATTAACAGACGTTACTTGGTTTGCAAATCCATGTAAATTTCTTGTTTTGTAAGATGCAATCCAAGTTTCTGGATTGCTTTTGCTCATTGGTTCTGTACTATCATTCATAGGATGAACAGCATTAATAAATGTTAATCTTCCTTCATCAACATAATCCTGAACCATAATCCCACCAATTAGATAACTAAGAATAGTATATGATTGTTGAACTGTTGAACTTGAAACAATAGCCACAACTTGCCTATCATCTTCAAGCATCTCCCTTAAAGTTTTATCTGCTCCTTTAATTGGTATTATATAATGTGCATCTTCATCACCCACAGTAACACAATCTGATGACCAAAGATAATCAATACCTTTTCTAATAGCTGCTTCTTCTGTTGCTAATTCTTGATCAGGTGTTTCAACACCATGTCTTTCATTAAAAGCATCAACAGCCTGCATAGATTTTTCAAATTCTGGATCATCAGGTGAAATCCTATTTGCTCTTGAAATAGTTTCTGGACCAAACCCAGGTGTTGCATATGCAACTATTGTATCATGCACATCAACAATATTTAGTGTTGTTACATTTGTTACATCTTCTAGATTAATTGTCATTTTATTTTCCTCATTTCTATTGAAGTTTGGAAGGTTTGGAGGGTTTGGAATGTTCTGAAGGTTTTTACCTTCCTAACCTTCCTAACTTTCCTAACCTTCAAAACATTCTACATTTTGGTCTCTTTAACATAATTATGATTTAATTTTGATTTGTTATGATTAACTTAACAAAATTAACAAAATAATCCCAGATACTGCTATTGCTATTCCCCAGCCATTTAGTTTTGGAGTTTGTTTATGTTCAGTGTATGTTCTGTGTTTCATGCCTATTGATACATTTTCCATTTTATTTCCCCATTTCAATCTGATTTTTACACTATAATTATGTAGTAATTACAAGTATATAAAAAGTTGTAGTAATGTACATAACTACAAAAAGCAAAGGTTTAAATAGGAGTAACTAAATACTTTAATTTGGCGAAAACTCACACAAAGACCAGTGCCTTAAGGGGGTTAGTGGCGAACTAACCAATACCCTTGCTGGTTTTATTTTTACAATACAACAAGATGACATTGACTTTCTAAACAGAAATTACTGAGATATTAATCATTTAACATCATATTACTATGAAAGAATCAGCATTAATGGCTGCAGGCCTTACACTAAATGAGGCTAAGGTATACTTAGCTATGCTTAAATTAGGTAGCTGTAGCGTTAATGAAATTACTAAAAAAGCAGGTGTGCATAGAGTAAATGCATATGATATTCTTGATAGATTAGGAGAAAAAGGTCTTGTTAGTTCTATAATGGTTAAAGGGAAAAGATATTATGACCCTGTTGATCCAAACCAATTAATTAAAATTTTGCAGAGAAGAGAAGCTGAAGTTAAAGAAGCATTACCAGAATTAATGCTAGATTTTACATTGAAAAAAGAAAAACAAGATGTTTATTATTTCAAAGGACCAGATAGTGTAATGAATGCATACAGAATGATGCTTGAACAACAAGATAAAACAGTATATGCAATGGGTGGATCAGGAATGAATAGAAAATTCCTCAAACACAGACATAAAATATGGGATGCAGAAAGAAGAAAAAAAGGAAGTAAAGTAAAAGCACTATATTATGAAAGAATGAGAGGTAAAAAAGTAGGTGATGATAGTTGGGAAATGAAATTCTTACCTGATGAATTCCAAAACCCAGCAATGATTGATATTATTGGTAATTTAGTAATAATATTATTAGCAACAGATGAAATAATGGCAATTGTAATTGAAAATAAAATGTTAGCTGATTCTTATAGACAGAATTTTAAGATGTTATGGGAATATGTAGCAAAGAAATGAATTTACTACATTAATATTGATAATAAATTAACTATATTATACTTTAATTAAATATATAAATAACCCTAATTCCTGCAGAGTGTATCATAATACAATATAAAATAAAAATAATCAAGAGGTTAAAATAATGACAAAATATGTATATTTATTTGAAGAAGGAAATAAAGACATGAAAGAAATCCTTGGAGGAAAAGGTGCAAATTTAGCAGAGATGACTAATATGGGCATCCCAATTCCATCAGGATTTACAATTACAACAGAAGCATGCAGATTCTTTAGTGAACATAAAGGTAAATACCCAGAAGGTATGATTGAAACTGTTAAAGGATGCTTAAATAAAATTGAAGAAAAAGTTGGCAAGAAATTTGGAGACAAAGAAGACCCCTTGCTATTTTCTGTAAGATCAGGAGCTGCAGTATCAATGCCAGGAATGATGGATACTGTTTTAAATTTAGGATTAACAGATGAAACAACAGAGGCATTAGCTAAGAAAACAGGTAATGAAAGATTTGCATATGACGCATACAGAAGATTCCTACAAATGTTTGGAGATGTTGTTGTTGGTCTTAAACACCATGATTTTGAAACTGCATTACAAGAAGTAAAAGATGCAAAAGGTGTAGAAACAGATGTTGAATTAAATGGTGATGATCTTAAAGAAGTTGTTAAAAAATATAAAGAAGTTTATAAAAAAGCTAACAAAGATTTCCCACAAGATCCATTTGAACAATTAATGATGAGTACTAACGCAGTATTTGGATCATGGGGTAACCCTAGAGCTGTTGCTTACAGAAAACTTAACCATATCAAAGGTTTAATTGGAACTGCTGTTAATGCACAAGTAATGGTATTTGGAAATATGGGAGACACATCTGGAACTGGAGTAGCATTTACAAGAAATCCATCAACAGGTGAAAACAAGTTTTATGGTGAGTATTTAATTAATGCTCAAGGAGAAGATGTTGTAGCTGGAACAAGAACACCAGAACCAATTTCTAGATTAGAAAAAGAAATGCCAGAACAATATAAAGAATTAGTTAAAATTTACAAAAAACTAGAACACCATTACAAAGACATACAAGACATTGAATTTACAGTTCAAGAAGGAAAATTATTTATGTTGCAAACAAGATCAGGAAAAAGAACAGCTGCTGCAGCAGTAAAAATTGCAATTGATATGCTTCAAGAAGGTTTAATCGACGAGAAAACAGCAGTATTAAGAGTAGAACCTGAACAACTTGATCAGTTATTGCATAAACAACTTGATCCAAAAGCAAAAGATACAGCTGTATTATTAGGCAAAGGTTTACCAGCTTCACCAGGAGCAGCTGTTGGGCAAGTAGTGTTTACTGCAGACAGAGCTGTTGAAATGAAAGAAGCTGGAGAAAAAGTTATTCTTGTAAGAACTGAAACTAGCCCAGAAGATATAATGGGTATGGATGCAGCACAAGGTATTTTCACATCAAGAGGTGGAATGACATCACACGCAGCAGTTGTTGCAAGAGGAATGGGTAAATGTTGTGTTGCTGGATGTGGGGAAGCAATAATTAGTGAGAAAGAGAAATCATTAAAAATTGGTGGAAAAGAATTTACTGAAGGTGATTTCATTACATTAGAAGGTACAGCAGGAGAAGTTTTTGAAGGTCAACTTGCTACAATTGATCCTGAACTATCAGGAGATTTTTCAAAATTAATGGAATTAGCTGATAAATACAGGAAATTAGGTGTAAGAACAAATGCAGACACACCAAAAGATGCTGAAAAAGCAATTGAGTTTGGTGCAGAAGGTATTGGACTTTGTAGAACAGAACATATGTTTTTTGAAGGAGACAGAATTAAAGCTGTAAGAGAAATGATCTTGTCTGGAACACTAGAAGGAAGAAAAGAAGCTCTTGCTAAATTATTACCTTACCAAAAAAAAGATTTCAAAGGATTATTTGAAGTTATGGGAGAAAAACCAGTAACAATAAGATTATTAGACCCACCATTACATGAATTCTTACCCCACGAAGAAAAAGAACAAAAAGAAATTGCAGATGACATGGGTGTAACTTTAGAAGTAATCAAACAAAAGATGTTAGAATTACATGAATTCAATCCAATGTTAGGACATAGAGGTTGTAGATTAGGAATTACTTATCCTGAAATTTCAGAGATGCAAGCAAGAGCAATTATTCAAGCGGCAATTGAGGTTAAAAAAGAAAAAAGTTTAGATGTTGTTCCTGAAATAATGGTACCATTGATTGGAACAGTAGGAGAACTAGAAAACCAAGCTGATGTTATCAGAAAAGTTGCTGAGGAAGAAATTGCAAAAGCAGACATTGAATTAAAATATTTAGTTGGAACAATGATTGAAGTTCCAAGAGCAGCAATAACTGCAGAAGAGATTGGAAAAGTTGCAGAATTTTTTAGCTTTGGAACAAATGACCTTACACAAATGGGTTGTGGATTTTCAAGAGACGATGCAGGCAAATTCCTAAAAGAATTTGTTGACAAAGGAATATATGATAAAGATCCTTTCCAAGTCCTTGATCAAAAAGGAATTGGTAGATTAGTTGAGCTAGCTGTTGAAGGTGGAAGAAAAGCAAAGCCAGATATTAAATTAGGAATATGTGGAGAACATGGTGGGGAACCTTCATCTGTAGAGTTTTGTCATAGAATTGGATTAGACTATGTAAGTTGTTCACCATTTAGAGTACCAATTGCAAAGTTGGCAGCAGCACAAGCAGTGTTAAAAGAGAAATAAGTTTCTTTCTTTTTTTTAACAGGCCGTTAGGCTATTTTTGTTCTGACTTTTTAAGTGTAGTTTTGAAATTATTTACTTATGTAGATGGAAAAACAACATGGCCGGATGAGCCGAAGGCGAATAGGACTTTAGTCCGTCCGTGCCTTTGTTGTTGTTTTTTCATCAAAGTAATTAGAAAAAAAAATGAGTTTTTCTTTTTATTTTTGACTGGCCGTTAGGCTATTTTCGTTCTGATTAATTTTTTCTTTTTGGTATTTTTAATAATAAATCCAACAATATTTAATAATAAATCCAACAATATTTAATAATAAATCCAACAACAACCCTGGCACAGACGGACTTTTCTTTCAGAAAAATCCTACTCGCCTATCGGCTCGCCTGGCCAAGTTATTGGATTCACATAAAAAGTTAAAAAAAGAAAAGAAAAGAAAAGAAAAGAAAAGAAAATAAAAGAAAAGAATTAATACATAATCTTTCTGTCTCTCTTAATCATGCCCCTAAGTATAATTGGGAATAACATTGTGGTAAAGATTGCCATGATTACAACTGCACCATAGATTTCTTGAGGAATTAGACCTGCCATTCTTGCTACTTCTGCTATAACTAATTCTACTGCGCCACGAGAATTCATACCCCAACCAATAAGATATGTTTGTTTCCAACTAAGATCAGTTACTGGCTTAGCTAACATCGCTCCTAACACCTTACCAATAATTGCAATAACTATAATAAACACAACCAAACCAAAATGATTTAATAAAACATTGTAATCAAAATGTAATCCTATATTAACAAAAAAGAATGGTAAAATTAAAGCAAAAGTTACTATTTTTAATTCCTCAACTTCTTCATAATGTTTTTTGTGTCTTTTTCTTTTATGATGGATAAGATTAATTATTGCTCCTGCAATAAAGGCACCAATAATTGGTCCTAATCCAAGATTTGTAGAAATTAATGCAATTGTCAAAGCAATAATAATTAGAACTGAAAAGTCAGCAGCTCTTGTATTCTCAATTTGAATAAGTCTAATAATACGTGGAATAAATTTGTATGCCAAATAAGTTATAATAATAAAACCCATAATTTCAACAGGGAACCATAATAGTTTTTCAACTGACTTTTGTACTAAAATTAAAATAACAGATAAAAAAATAACTCCATAAATATCATCAATAATTCCTGCACCAACCATTATGGTTCCAACTTTAGTGTTTAATGCTTTCATATCAATTAAAACCTTTGTTTTAGTTGCAACTGCTGTTATTGCCAGACAGACACCAAGAACAATTGAAATAGTAGTTGAATAACCAAGAAGTCTCATTAAACTAAAGCCAAGAACAAAAGGAATAACTGCTGCAAAAGTTGCAATCCAAAAAGAATCTGCTTCTGTCTTAACTAACTTTTTCATATTAATCTCTAATCCAACTAAAAATAATAAGAAAATAATACCTAAACTAGAAAGAAACTCAATATACTTTAACACATTACCTTCAAAAGCTGGCCTAAATAAAGGTAATCCTAATACAAGACCTGCAAATATTGGACCAAGAACTTTTGGATAATTGAATCTATGAAAAACCTCTGATAATAGGAATGACAATGCCAAACAAATTAATATTACTAATAGGAAATCCATATTTATTATTTACCTCTTTTTTATATCATTGTGTTTATAGCTAAAAACTCATTACAGCTACGGTAATCAAAGCAATTGTAATTATTATTGTTAAAATAATAAGATATTCTGTTGCTGTTTGTGCTTTTTGTAAACATATCTTTAATATCCATTTTGTTATACCTCTTTCTTTGAAATTTGTTTCACAAATTTCCAAGCCTTCAAGCAATGCTTGAAGTTTTTTAAATTATATATTTTAATTTAAATAAACCTAATTAGTATGAAATATTGATTTACCCACTCTTAAATTACTTTATTTAGTAATACTATATATAAAGATTTGTAACTATTAGGGAATTAATAAATAAGTTATGAGTAATGAGTTTTGGGTTCTGAGTTGGTTATCAGTAAGTGGTTATGAGTATTGCTGCGGTTCTCAAAACTGTTTTACTCAAAACCAAAACCCATAACTAATCCCCCCATAACCAACACATTACTCAGAACACAAAACTCAAAACTTAATTAACCATCTAAAAACATATATATTAGTTCTTCTAAAATATTGATAAAATGCTAAATAAACTATTCAAACGAAAACCAAAGACTGAAAAAGCAAATCCTATGGCTAAGTTAAACAAAAGTATGGAAGATTACAATAAAGCAGTTGAAGGTATGGATAGGAAAGAATATCTAAAATATTATATCAAAGTTCTAGAAAAGCAAATTAAAGAAGCTAGTAAGATTCTTGAGAAAAAGAAGGATGAATTGAAGAAAATCAAGTGAAATATTTTATTTTTTCTGTGTGAATTTGTTGGTAATACCAACATAAAAGCAAATAGGGAGTTGTTTTGTTTCTACTACCAACAAAGTTGGTATCACCAACCGAAAACTTTAAATATAGCTTTAACGTTTCTATTACCAACATGGAAGAATTAATTAAAAATATTAAGCAAATCCTTAAATCAGCTGATTTAGTATATGATAATCAAGACTACACATCTGCAACAATGCTATATTTCAAAGCATTTTTCATTACATTAGATTACATAATTCTAAAAAAACAAGGAAAAACACCAAAAGACCATACAGAAAGATTTAGAATATTAGAAGCTGATTTTCCTGAATTATATGAACTATTAGATAGGAATTTTCCAACATATAGACAAACATATTCAACAACAATTCCTAAAGATAAATGTGAGGAAATAAAGAAAGATGTTAAAGAAACTATTGAAAAATACAACATTCCAATCAATAATTAAGGATTATTACAAACAAAATAAAGATAATATAGTTGATATACTCTTATTTGGATCAATAATGAGAGGAAAAGAAAAACCAAATGATGTTGATCTACTAATCATTTCTAAAAATCCTCTCACAAATAATATAACCTATAACTTAAGAAAATCATTAAAAAAATTAGATCTGAATTTTAGTATTACTGAAAAAACATACCATGAATTATTTCAACCATCATTTTTAGCTAGAGAAGCATTTTTAACAGAATCTTACTCATTAATTAATAAGAAGTTTGTTTCAAAAGGACTAGGTTTTATTAATTACTATCTGTTTAGGTATGAACTAAAAGGTTTTAATAAATCAAAAAGAATGTTATTTTATTATAGCCTTTATGGAAGAAATAATAGTAAAGGAATGATAAATAAATTAAAAGCAATTAAATTTTCTGATGGTACATTGTTAGTCCCTATTGAAAATGTTGAAGAGGGAAGAGAATATTTTAATAATTTAGAAATTAAATTTAATGATTTTCCAATTTTAATTCCAGAAAGAGTATCTGCAGTATTATATCAAAGTTCTAGAAAAACAAATTAAAGAAGCTAGTAAGATTCTTGAGAAAAAGGAATTGAAGAAGATCAAGTGAATTATTTTAGTAGTTAACCACTACATTTCTCGCCTAAAATACTAATTAATTAGAAAAGTTAACCACTACATGAATTTATACTGTTTTAGATATTCCTTTAAGCAGAAATTACATATTGCTTCTATTTTACCTTTTCTTGAATTGTCTAAAGAAGTTATGTAATCTGCTCTTTTTTTTACAGGAATTGCCAAAGGCATATTTCCTTTATACAAAAGAAGCCAATTAAGAAGTAATCTACCAACCCTTCCGTTTCCATCAACAAAAGGATGAACAATTTCAAACTGCGCATGAGACTGAAAAGCAACTTCAAAGTCATTTATTCCTTGAAATGCTTTTTTTATCCACTTAAGAAGCTGATCTGTTTTTTCTTCTGCAAATAAGTATGAAGTAGTATGTACATCACCAATATAATTTTGAACAATCTTATATTTTCCTAAGGTTTTTTCTGTTTCAATATCTCTGTTAACTAATTCGTGCAATTTCAAAAGATCACTATGAGTTGGAAGCTTATTATGATTCTCTTCAACATAATGCCAAGCTTTTAACAAGTTTGAAGCCATGAACAACTCTTTTTTTTTATGCCCTTTTGGAACTATATCTTCAAAAAGAAAATTAAAAGTATCTTTTATAGTAAGTGTAGATCCCTCAATCGCATTGCTGTTTGAAATAAATATGCTTAAGAATTTTTCTCTTTCCTTTTCTCTTGAAACTTTATCTAAGCCTTTAAGATAATTTCTATAATTGTTTGAAGCAATTTTCATATCATTATGATCATTATATGATAGTTCATCATTGAACTCATTTAAAATCCAATCATTATTTTTATAAGATAGTTTCATACATTCAAATTCTTCCTGTGAAACAGGTCTTTTCTTCCCAATATATTTCACTGATTTTTGTATAACTCTTTTACCTTCCCTTATAGAGTCAACTAGATAAATGTATTCATGCCCTTTAATCTTTTTAGTTACAATGCTTACCATGAATATGAGTTAACCACTACTTATATTTATATTTTTCGTATAGAAATAATTAATATTTAACAATTACGCATGAGTTAACCACTACATTATGATAGAATAAAAATTATTGATAATAGAAATATCACTTAATTAACCCTATTTTTCCGTAGATTTTCCGATAGTATGACGACGTCATAAATAGTTTTTTAAATGATAAAGACTTCTAAGAATTAGAACATTGAAATTGATTAAAATGTTTAGGAGATTAGATTAAAACGTAATAAAATCAACCATATGTCAAATAAGGAACTAGAAAATGAAAAAATCAGTAAAAAATAAACATACAAACAAATTAGAAGGATATAATCACTTATTAAAAGACGTTCAGTCCATTCTTCAGAATGGGCTAGGAAGAGTCTATAAAGCAGTTGATAATATCAAAGTTCAGACATACTGGCAAGTAGGAGAAAGGATTGTCAGAGAAGAACTAAGATACAAAGAAAGAGCTGATTATGGTGAAAAAATTATTATTAATCTTTCTAATGATTTAAATTTTCTTAAAAGAGATTTATACAGAATAGTCCAGTTTTATAGAACATATCCAATTATGACATCACTGATGTCACAATTAAGTTGGACTCATTACACTGTTTTGATTTCCATAGAAAACAAGGATAAAAGAGAATTTTATGAGATTTACACTATCCAAAATAGTTGGAGTGTAAGAGAACTCAAAAGAAGAATCAAGAACAAGGAATATGAAAAAATTAGAAAGTCCGGAAAACTTACCATAAAATTTCCCACTAAAATACCTCATTCAAAAGATGTGTTTAAGGATGTCTATCATTGGGATTTTCTGGATCTTGAAGAAAATCATAGTGAAAAACAATTAGAAGATGCCTTATTAAAGAGTATTCGACAAATTCTTTTAGAATTCGGACATGGTTTTGCATTTATGGGTAACCAACAAAAAATATTAATCGCTAATCAATGGCACAAAGCAGATTTAGTTTTTTATCATCGGTTTTTAAAATGTATTATTTTAGTTGAATTAAAAACAGAAAAATTTAAGTCAGAATTTGTTGGCCAAACTAATAAATATTTAACTTATTTTAGGGAGAATAAACTTGAATATGAAAGAGATCCAATTGGATTGATTATTTGTAAGGAAAAAAGCAGAGAAGAGGTTCATTATGCAATTGGAAAACTAAAAGAAGACATATTTGTTGCAGAATATAAAACATATCTGCCAAGTGAAGAGGATATAAGAAAGAAAATTAAAAAAATTCATGAGAAACACGTCCTTCGGACCTAGTTTAAAAAAAAGAATTAATCAATACCTAACTTTTTCATTTTCCTATGTAATGTTTCAAATCTAATTCCAATTAATTTAGCAGTTTTAGAAATATTATGATTATGTTTGTTTAAATGATACTTAAAATAGTCTTTTTCAAATAATTCTTCAGCTTCTTTCATGGAAATCTTTGGTTCAGGTAAATCTTTTAAGATGTCTTCGCTGAGATGATGAACATTTTTATACATTTCTTCTAACTTTTTAGGATGTAAGACTGATTTGTAGTCATTTAAAACCTCTTCAATCGCCCCACTTAATGCACTAACTTTGATTGGATAAGGCCTTAATAGTTCAGATTTGATTTTGTTAACATCAATATTAAACTCTTTTACCATCCTATGCAATGTTCTTCTGTCTAATCCTAATAATTTTGCAGCCTCACTTATATTACCTAGATTTAAAACTAATATTCTGGATAAAAAATCTTTTTTATATTGTTTTTTTGCTTTTTTGTAATCTGAGCTATAATCTACTTTAATATCACCAAAAGATGACCTAGATAATGTTGAAGTAATATCTTCATTTAACTTTTCAATTCCAACTCCTAAAAATTTAGTAGTTGCATCTTTAATTAAAGGTTTAACTTTTTTATCTAATACAATTTCTAAGTCTTTTTTTTCCATACTTTATAATTTGGAAACCTAGTATTTAAAGATTATGATTTTTTTGTCACAGATTTGAGAGTTAGGATGGTTGGGAGTTTGGAATGTATAGAGGGTTTAAAAGTTACCTTCCAAACATTCCACACCCTCCATACCTTCAAAACCTTTAAAAATCAACATACATTCTCTTACCTTGAAATGAAGCTAACAAAAGAAATAATACTACAAACCCAAGATTATGAAACACCTTGCCTAGTTGTAGATCTAAACATTATTAAACAAAATTACTTGCAAATGAAAGAATGCTTTAGTGATGTAGACATATTCTATGCAATCAAAGCTAATTCAGATACAAACATTATTAAGACATTGATGAGTTTAGGAAGTAAATTTGAAACATCATCAATCAATGAAGTGAAATTATTATTAACATTAGGAGTTAAACCTGAAAATATTGTAAACAGTGCACCATACAGAAAAGAAGAATATCTAAAAAGAATGTATAAGATGGGCATTCGAATGTTTGTTTATGATACAGAAATTGAATTGGAAAAATTCAAAAGAAGTGGGCCAGAAGCTGAACTTTTTTTAAGAGTTGATGTTGATAATACAGGAAGTGATTGGCCTTTGTCTAAGAAATTTGGAGTTGAACCAGAAGATGCAGTTGAGCTAATAAAAAAAGCAGATGAAATGGGAATAAAAGTTTTAGGAACAACATTTCATGTTGGTTCTCAATGTTTAAATTTAGAAAACTGGAATAAAGCATTAACACAAATGAAAAATATTCATGACGAATGTAAACAAAATGGAATTAATTTAGAAATGATTAATTTAGGAGGAGGAATTCCAATCAAACATCTAAAAGAAATCCCTAATGTTAAAGAAACTGCTGAAAAAATTAAAAGTTTTGTTAATGAAAAGTTTTCTCCAATTCCAAAAACTATTATTGAACCTGGACGAGGATTAGTAGGAAATGCAGGAATTATGATTGCAGAAGTTATTTCTAAAAGAGATTATAAAGGACAAACTTGGATATATTTAGATATTGGGGTTTTTCATGGAATGATGGAAACTATTGAAGGATTTGATTATGAAATATTGACAGAAAATGATATAACTGATCCAAGCAATTCTAATATTGAAAAAGAAACTTATGTTATTGCAGGACCAAGTTGTGATGGTGTTGATGTAATGTTTAAGGATGGGAAAAAGATGAGTAAAGTTGAAGTAGGAGATAGAGTTTTCATCAGAAATGCTGCAGCATATACAATTTGTTATGCTTCTTTATTTAATGGCTACAAAATTCCAAAAACATATTATGTTAAGAATGGAAATAATTTCTTGTTTAGTCCTAATTGTTTAGTTGAAACAATCTATAGGTTGTAGATTTTTAATTCTTTATAGTTATTGAAATTTTTTAATGGCGTAGACGAGCCGTTAGGCGAGTAGGATTTTGAGCGAAGCGAAAAGTCCGTCTACCGCCATTAAATTAAAAAATTTCAAATGATTAAAAAATAAAAATAATCAATAGTTACATGTCCTTCGGACCTAGTAAAAAAAAGAAAATATAATTAAAACTCTAAAGTTAAATGTTTACTAGAAGTATATCTTTTCATGTCCTCTGGGAATTCTGTGTCATCCATTGTGATAATCTTAATTGTTCTCTTTAGATTTTCTCTAACATAATTTGGCATAGCTTGAATTCCTTGATGAATTTCTCCATTGTATAACTGCAAATCTGTTACTGCTCTTTCTTCTATTCTTTTATCAATTTCTTCTGCTGAAATTGTTGTTGTATCAATTTCATTTGAACAAGCTGCATAAGAAAAAACACTACCATACATTGGAACAAACTGAAATGCTAATTTAACATGTTTGAAAACTGATTTTAATGTATTAACAATAACATTAAATGAATCAGGAACAAATAAAGGAGATTCTGTATGTACTGAAAGAATACCATTTTCATTTAATTTTGAAGCAATAGTTTTGTAAAATTCTTTTGTATATAAAAACACAGAAGGACCAACAGGATCTGTTAAGTCTAAAACAATAATATAAAATTTCTCGTCTGTTTCTTCAATAAATTTTTTCCCATCTTCAATTTTTAAATCCATTTTCTTGTGGTCAAAGGCACCTTTATGGATAGATTGTAAAAATTCTTTTGACTTCTCTACAACATCGCCATCTAATTCAACCATTGTTACTTTTTCAACACAATTATGTTTCAAAGCTTCTTCTGCTGAACCACCATCTCCTCCTCCTATAATTAATACTTTTTTTGGGTTTGGATGAGATAACATTGGTCTTTGTACCAAAGGTTCATGATAAAGAAATTCATCTTTTTCACTTGTTTGAAAAGCATTATCTAATTGCATAACATTGCCGAATACATTATTTTTGAAAAAAGAAAGATTTTGAAATTTAGTTTTTCCATTAAATAAAAACCCATCACATTTTAATAAATATCCTTGGCCCTGACCAACCATCTCTACAAAATATTTTGATTTTTGATCTTGATTCTCTTCTGTCATTCTCGTTAACCCCATAAATCTAAATAAAACTGCCTGCAACTAATAAAGGAAATGCAATACTTGCATCACAATAAACTTTAACACGTAATGCATTTGGCTTAACTTTTGCCCATGTTATTGCTTCCTCTTGGTTTCCTCCAGAATCAGAAGCATCATAAGGCATTGCTGTTGAAATATAAACAGCATAATCTAAACCATCTTTGAAAATGTTTGCATTTAAAATGTAATGTTTTGCAATTCCACCACCTAAAGCAATTGCAGCAGTTTTTTCACAATTCATTGTATAATCAATAATTTTTACATGATCAGAAACAACATCTATTACTAAATTAGGATTTGATTTTTTATAATAATACGCAATATCTCCAATTGCACCATCAACTATTCCAGGACAAAAAACAGGAATACTATTTTTGTAAGCCCAGTATAAATAAGAATTTTGTTCATTGTATCCATCTTTTTCTCCAATTAATTTCCCCATCATACTACAAATTTGTGTTGGTGTGATTGGTTGTTTTGGATTTTCTTTTAACAAAGCATCAAACACTTCCCTAATAAAACCTTCAAAATAACTATAATGTTCATTTGTTACATAAATATTACCAATTCTGCCAACACCAGATTCAAATAATCTTGAACCAGGAGCTTCAAAATCTCCAACATGAAATGGCATGTGTGCTTTAATTGCATCTTCTTCTACTCCACCAGCTGAAGTACATAATATTGCAACTTTTTTTTCTTTTGCTAAGAACGCAATGATTTCTCTCATCCCTGAACTAATCATATTTGAAGTAAATGATAAGAAAATTGGAGTTTTTTCTCTAATCATAGTTTTAGTTATTTCAATAGCTGTTCCTAAATTAGCTGCTTGAATACCTGATGTAGAAAATGATTTAAGAAATTCTTTAAAATCAAAATTCTTATTGAAATTGTAACCTTCAATCTTAGGTAATTTACTTAAGTCTGCATTCTTTTTAATGTGATAATGTAGTTTTTTGTCGTGTTTTCCAGCCATATTCAACAACCTATATTTAGTAATATATATACTAAAAGAACGCAGGTTTATTTATAAACTTTACTGTGTATTCACAGTAAAGGTTTGGATTTTATTCAAAACTTTCTCACCATCTATGGAGGAAAAGGTTTGAAGTTTCTTCAAAATCTTTTTGTTTATTGTGATTGAAACAAACACATGAAAAACTTAGAATTAAACCATCTCGATCTTAGGATATATACCAGGCATCATAAAGACCTTATCAGTTTTTACTGCAATGCCTCTTTCTTTGTTAAGCATTTCTTTGGATCTCATTTTTGCAATACCAAATGCAACTAATTCATTTTTTAAAGTCATTATTGCTATAAGATCTTCAGGTTCTATTTTTGTTTCTAATTTAGAAATACCTGGAACTTTCAATTGTGCGCCATGACATAAAGTATTAACTGTAGTATCCAAAACCCAAACTTTTGGAAGATGAGCAACAGCATTTTCAACTGGCTGGATTATTTTTCTCAAGAATTTATCATTGCCTTCTTTATAATAATGAAATGCATCTGCTAAATCATTTAATGAAACTAAAGTATCTTCTCCAAAAGGTCCAGCTTTTGATCTTCTTAATTCTGACATGTGAGCTCCAACTGGTTTCCCATCAACATCTTTTAACATCTGTCCAAAATCATGGCAGTATTTTCTTACATATGTTCCTGCTTCACAACCAAGCTTAAATAAAACATCTTTATTATCTTCTGAAATTTCTAAAATTTCAAAATAATAAATTGTTCTAAAACGCCATTGTCTTTTTACAGCAGATTTAATAGGAGGCAATTGTTTAATTTTTCCTAGAAACTTTTTTGCTGTTTCTTCTATTAGTTTAGGATCAACAGCTTGGTGTAAATGCATAATTCCAACATATTCTTTTCCAGCATGCAATAAAGCTTGAACAACTTTTGTAGCTCTGCCTATTGCAGTTGGTAATACTCCAGTCACTTTTGGATCTAATGTACCAGAATGACCTGCTTTATTTATTTTTAAAATCTTTTGAAGATAAGCTGAAACTTGATGGCTTGTAGGTCCAGAAGGTTTGTCAACATTAATAACCCCATAGGTTAAAAGTTCTTCAGTTGTTCTTTTCTCTGGAGCCATACCAAATTTCGCATCTGTTTTAGATAGATTTCTAACTAAAATATCCCTTTTTAATTCTTCAAATGGTAAGTTTCCCATATATTCAAAGATTCTTTGTGCATTTATATAGTTTGCTGTGAAAAAAGTGATTAATTAATTAAAAAATTAGAAAACACCACCACAACTGACGGCAGACGGACTTTCTACGAAAGTCCTACAGGCCACCCCGGATGGGGCAACCCCCAACCTGTCTGCGTCAGTGATGGTGTTTTCTAATTATACTTCAACAATCTAACACACCTATCTAAATGCTTTTCATCTGTAATATTAAACCCACATTCCATACAATTATAACTTCTTATAATAATATGCCTACCAACACTAAAATAAACTTTTTCCATCTCATTAGTACATTGAGGACAATTCAAGTTGTGCATTTTTATTCACCCCGACTACATATAAATTATTACTATATTTAATCACACTAACTTCTAGTGTGAATTTCTGAAAATTCTTAAAATAACTTAATTTAGTATAACCAGAATTGTTTTTTTTGGCAACTATTGCTTTTTTTGCAGATAATATTGTTGAAACAATACTAAACCAATCCTGATTATTTGTTAAATACTTTGATTTCATTATTCTGTACATCATTTTAGATTATCTCCCAATTATTAATTGTAAAGATTCCAGGTTTGTCATGAAAGATTCACGTTTAATCTCATCTAAAAGATAATACACCATCTTTTGTTTAATAATGAATCTTTCACATAAATTATCAAGAAAACTTTCTAATTCTTGTAGATGTTTAAAAATTAGTTCTACTTGAAAATCAAAGCCATTATTAATTTTATACAAACAATTCACATTTGGATGTGTTGTAAGAAATCCCCTAACCTTTTCTGTTTGTTTTTTACTAACCTTTAATATTACATTAGCTCTCGCAAAAAAACCAAATTTATTAAAATCTAATAATGCAGTATGTTTTAATATATATCTGGTTTCATAATTCCTTAATTTATCAAATACAGTTGATATTGGAATCCTAGTTTTCCTACTAAGTTCAGTTAATGTTGCCCTAGCATCTTTTCTCAGATTACAAATCAAAGCTAAATCTGATTGTTTTATTTGTCTCATTGTATTGCCTCCGTATCTTTTCCAATTGTAGGCTGCAAATCTTCCGAGAAGTTAAAGAGTTACTTGATATTATGGTTGAAATCATATATTAGATTAATCCTTAAGGTCCTTAAGGTAGGATTAAGGTTAAATTTAAGGAAAAATAACACAATATTTTTAAATAAACCCACATAATCTCCTTAATGGTTACTATATATGCGGGGGTAGCAAAGTGGCCAAATGCGCAGGACTTAAGAGTATCTTAAGTAATGAGTTGTGCATTGCACAGCGGTTAACTAAGCAATCCTGTGACTTAGTGTCTTCGAGGGTTCAAATCCCTTCCCCCGCATTCTTTTATCTATATTATTCTAAAGAAATAACTAACTCCTATAATTACCAGCAACTGTATCTGCTGTTTGTTTCATCTTAGATGTTTGAAATTGTATTTCAAGACTTAAATCTTGATCAACATGTTGTGCTATAATCCCTTGAAAACAATTAGGCTTAGGAACTGCAACAATGTCTCTTACTTTACCAAATGGAAAGTATCCATCATTACATTTACTAAGCATCTTATAACAATCATTAGATGTTTGACAAATAACTCTATGACCATTAATATCCCATAAACCAGGTAACGATCTTACCCCAGGCATCCTCATTAAATTTGAATATACACCTTCAACAGTCTTGTGTCTTGATTCAATCTCAACCTCAATACCTAGATCTTCTGCAATAGACTTTAATAAATTATAATGAACTGATAAATCTAATCTTTTACTATCAAGCCATTTAACAATATTTTTATAAATATCTTTATGTTGCTTTCTTATTTGAGCTTCTGTTAAATATCTTTTTGGTGGGTATTTCCAACCTATCTTCCCTGAAATATCTTCATCAGCATTTGAGAAGTTATCTCCAACAAAAATCCCAAAATTTAAAAGATATTTAGGCAAGAATAAATCTAAATCATCAGAAGATCTTCTTACTAATCTTAAATTATTAGTAGGATTTTGATAAAATCTAACATCATCACTTGTAATTATTTCAGAACCATCTGAATGTTCAATAACATCATCAACAGAATATTCAATAAAATCACAATGAAATGTTCCTAAATTAATTGCTACTTTTTTACCTTTAATATCTTTAGTATCATGAAGAAAATCAAAACCATGACCTCTAAGAAAATCACTTGACTTACTAAATCTTGCCATAACACCATCTGAGAACATTGTTGCTCTCAATAAATCTATTAATTCCTCTTGCATTTTTCTATCTATAATTCCTTTGTCCCACATTATGATTCTTAGCTACTTTAGCTAAATTAGTTGAATGGAATTTTCTGTCTTGTCCTGATAACCTTGCTAATTGTCCTTCAAACACCATTGTATTTGCTGCATGAATACCTTGTTCTTCATCATATAATGTTCTATGACCTTGTTGGAATATTCTATTTCTTTCTTTATGTTTTTTTACATACTTGTCAGCAACAGTTGGAAGTTTTTCTTTGTTTAAAGAACCCTTCTTTATTTTATACCAACCAGCATTATAAGATCGTTGAACAAGACCTTGTCTTACTTCAAGATCATCAACATGTTCTTGAACATAAGCATGATTATTAACTCTAAAGTCATCTAAAGCATATACAAATGCACCCATATAAACATTTAAAACAGGATGGAACCTAGCTTGTTCCCAAGTATCTTTTAATCTAGGTAAAATATCTAAATGCTTTACCCAATCTTCACCTTGTTTATATTCAACACCTGTTGATTCTGCAAGTTCTGGAAAAGTTTCAACTAATTCTTTCATAGTTTTGTCAAGATCAAATTTTTCTGAAGATAATTTATCTTTTCTTTTTCTATAATCACTTTTATCAAAATCTTTATTTACAAATTTTAATTGTACACCAACAAAATTTCTTAATGATTTTGCTTTTTTCTTTAAACCTTTTTTTTCTAATGCTTCTGCTTCTAATTGATCAGCGTCTGAATATTTTCTTTCTTTTCTTAATTCTTTTGCACCTTTAAGTATCTCTACAATTTCTTTATCAAGAGTAGTATAGATTTCTGAATAAAAAGCTAATAAATTTCTTGTATCATCATGTTTTAACATATCCTTAAACATATAATCCATACCTGCAATAAGTCTTGGATTTTCATCTCTAAAATTCCTAGCTTCTTTACTATTAGAAATTAAAGGATGATAAAATTCATAATAACCACCATCATTAGTTACTTGTGCTAAACCACAAGCACCTGCATGATTTGGACCTAAATCAGCTCTGAAATCTGATTCAATACCAATAATAGCAGGAAAATCATCAACAATAGATTTTTTAAGACCTGGAATAGAATGAACAGTTGCTACAACATCAGGTTTCATTTGTCTATAAGTATATGCATCTCTTCCATCAATACCAGCATCTTTTAATTCTTTATGTGCTGCATCTTGTGTATATAATAATAAACCCTCAACAAATTCTCCAATTAAACCATTTTGCTTTCTAAAATCTGATAAAGCCTTATCAATACTAGTTCTGTCATAAGCAAAAACAAAATCTTGCAATCCACCAGGTAAATTTGCAAAGTCAGTATTATCAATATTAAATCTAAATTCTTGATCTATTGATTTAGGAGAAGTTGGTTGTTCTGCAACTGTAACTAGTTGTGAAAAAACAGCTGGTGTTAAAGGAACAGTATGTTCTTCACTTTCAGGTGTTTGAACAACTTGTTCTAATTCTAATTGTGGATTATTTGTATAAGCTTTTGGTAATAATTGTGATAATGAAACATTAGGAGTATTATTAGGAGTGTTATCTCTATCTGTTATAGTATCAACTGCAATAGCTGTTAATAAAGTAGCAGCTGCAACATAAGGTAATAAAGATCTTCCAGGATTGTAAGAATCATGTGTAATTGGATCTTGAGAAGGTCTAGAATGCCATTTTTCAGCTAAATTCTCTAGTTTACTAGCTAATGCTTTATATGTAGAAGTAGCTTTAATAGCTTCAATTTGCCTATGGAATAACCTATACCATATAGGATCAAAACTAGCTACTGAATATGCTATTTCTCCATTATTATCACTATTTTCAGTCATTTTTATTCCCTAAGACCTATATATAAATGGTGTTATAATATTACTTATTCAGAAGCCCTTTCTTTATAAATGTTTCGTTTATTTGTTACTTAAAAGTAGTTAAAATGAGAGAAATGTCAATAATCTTCTTTTCACTCTTTTCATAGTCATCATAGCTAATCCTTGGACAAGCTGTATTTACATAGCAATCTATGAATGGAAAATTCTCTAATTGAGTGAAATCTAAAGTATCAAATAACATAAAATAGAATTTCTTTTTAGGATACTTCTTTTCCAACTGTTTTGCAGCTTTTAAGTTATATTGGCCAGGCTTAGTTGAGATTAATAAGCCAATTTCTTTAGAAGTATGAAATTTAGTTAATCCTGCCTTTTGCATTTGCTGCATTTTTTTTGTTTCTTTTTCTGTTATTTCTGTTAACTTTTTTATGAATGGATTAAATGCAAATACTTGTTTTTTATTGTTAATTTTCAATGCAATTGGATGAAATAAACCATCTCCAATGTACAAGAATGCATCTGTGTTTATTTTTATTCCTTCATCAGATAATATAGAACAACCCAATAACTGGCCTTTGTACTGGCAATGGGTTGGCCTAAGTAATTGAACTTTTATTTTATGTTCTTCTAATTGCTTCTTAATTTTAGGTAAAGAATCTAAGAATTGCACAGATGTGAATAAAGCAATTGTTTTATATTTACTTAGTTTCTCAACTATTGCTTTAGGTAAAGTGAAAGTTTTCTTATGTCTTGCTTCTAGGAATAATGATTTCATAATACAGATAGATTGATAGACTTGTTTTTAAAGTTTTAGTTCAATTTCATCAAGAAATAATTCAATACAGCTGCAAAACTAACCCATAACAAATAAGGAATCATGAGTAATGATGCTGATATTGAGACTGGATAAAACAATACTATTGTTACTACAATCATAATCCACAATAAAATTATATTTATGAACCCAAGTAAAGGGTTTTGCAAGCCAAAAAATGAAATTGACCATAAAGTATTCAATAATAACTGAGCACCAAATGCAATTAATAAATATTCTTTTCCTGGAAAACCATCTTTTATAATAAGATACAGAGAAATACCCATAAATGCATATAAAGTTATCCAAACAGGACCAAAAACCCAAGAAGGTGGATTAAATGAAGGTTTAATAAGAGTTGTATACCAAGTTGAAACAGAACTAGAAGTAAATATAGATCCAATTATACCTGCTAATTGACAAACAATAATTGAGATTATTAGTTTAAATATTTCCTTCATAAAAATATTATATTCAATTAGATATATAAATTTTTTCAGTATATTTTATAAAGATGAATTATTTACAATAAATTATGAACCAAGAAGATATGGCACATTTAGGACATCATGAAGAAAGTAATGAAGGTCATGAAGAAGAACCAAAGAAAAGACCTTTTTTATACACAATATTATCAATAATATTTGTAATGTTATTAATATTATCAATTGTTCCAATTTATTCTATTAAGTTTGATCCAATGCCAAAGAATATTCCAACACTATCAGATGTTGTTACAGAATTTAAAGAAGTTAATAATTCATTTGAAGTAAAAACACAAAAAGATTATTATAAATTATTAAATGCAAATGATCCATTTGTAAAACAAGTTGCAGTAAAAGTTGCAACTGAAGGTTGTAGTGATGGTTTAGGAGGAGACAGAGCAAAATTATGTCAAGCAAAAGCAATTTATTATTTTGTCAGAGACAACATCAAATATATTTCAGACCCAGTGTTTCCAGAAGATGATTATGTTGAAACTGCTCCTGAAGTTCTTTATACTGGTGGAAGTGATTGTGATGGAATGGCTATTTTACTTGCAAATCTAGAAGCAGCAATTGGATTACCAACAAGATTTGTTTTTGTTCCTAGACATGTTTATATCTGGGTTTATATAGAGGATGCTCCAAAGAAATACTTTGTTGATAAAACAGATAACTATGGTTGGATTCGATTAGATGCAACATGTAAACAATGTGAATTTGGTGTTATTCCAGCAGAGAATGTAGATAAAGAGAAAGTTGTTGTTTGATTAATTTACTGACAATAAGATTATTTTCTTAGAATTTATTTAAAAGAATAAATTTAAATCCAACAACATGGCCGGATGAGCCGAAGGCGAATAGGACTTTAGTCCGTCCGTGCCGTTGTTGTTGTTGGATTTAATATTAAAAATTATTAAGAAAATTAAAAGAATCACGGGTGACATTGGCTTCGCCCTAGTTAAAAAACAAAAAGAAAACAGAGTAAAAAAATAAAAAGAATTAATATTCCATATCTGGATACAAAGGAAAATCCTTACAAAGAGATAATATTTCCTGCCTAACTTCTTCAATAGCACTTGGATCATTAATACATCTAAGAACTTTTGCAATTGATTCTCCAATTATTGCCATTTCATCTTCTTTAAAACCTCTAGTTGTTAAAGCTGGAGTACCAATTCTAATTCCTGAAGGATCAAATGGACTTCTTTTATCAAATGGAATCATATTTTTGTTTGTGAAAATATGGGCCTTGTCTAATGCTAACTCAACTTCTTTTCCACCTAAATTATTTTTAGTTAAATCAATTAAAATCAAATGATTATCTGTTCCACCTGAAACAACATCAACATCATTTTCCATTAAAGTTTCTGCTAACATTGAAGCATTCTTAACAACTTGTTTTTGGTATTCAACAAAATCAGGCTGTAAAGCTTCTTTAAACGCAACTGCTTTTGCTGCAATCATATGATCTAATGGACCACCTTGCATACCTGGAAAAACAGCACTATCTATTTTTCTTGCTAAATTCTTTTTACCATCTGGATCAAAAATATGTTTAAATCTGTCCTCTTCCTTACACATAATAATTGCTCCCCTTGGTCCTCTCAATGTTTTATGAGTTGTTGTTGTAACAATATCACAAACTGGAATAGGATCAGAATGAATCTTAGCTGCAATCAAACCTGCAATATGAGCAACATCTGCCATTAAATAACAACCTTGACCAGTTACATTAGAAACCTCATCTGCAATTTTTCTAAATCTTGCAAAATCTATTTCTCTTGGATAAGCACTAAAACCCGCTAACAACATTTTTGGTTTTTCTTCTAATGCAATTCTTGCAACCTCATCCATATCTAACATACAATTATCAGGGTTAACACCATAAGCTGAAAATTTGTATAATTTACCAGAAAAATTTACTTTACTACCATGAGTTAAATGACCGCCATGAGCTAAGTCCATACCTAAGATTTTATCTCCTGGGTTTAAGATTGCCATGTATGCAGCCATATTAGCTTGTGAACCAGCATGTGGCTGTACATTAACATGCTCAGCTCCAAATAGTTGCTTTGCACGATTAATTGCAAGCTGTTCAGTAATATCAATAAATTCATTACCAGCATAATATCTTTTATTAGGATAACCTTCACTATATTTGTTTGTAAGAACAGTTCCCATTGTCTCTAAGACTGCCCTACTTACAAAGTTTTCAGAAGCAATTAGTTCTGCTCCTTCTCTTTCTCTCTTTAATTCATTCTTGACTGCATCTGCAACTTCAGGATCAAAATTCTTTAGATTTTCTAACATATTATTCACCCACTTATTGTTTTAAATCTGAATAGACTATTGATTTATATAGATTTAGGTAATATAATTAATACTTAATATAAAGTATATGAATTAACCACAACAAGAATCAAACTTAGTATAAAGAATTCTACCTAATCTTACCATGGTAGCACCTTCTTCAATTGCTATCCAGTAATCTTGAGTCATGCCCATGGAAAGTTCTTTAAGATTTAATTTTTCTTTTAACTGTTTCATTTGCTTGAAATATTTTCTAGATTCTTCTGCACCAACATCAGGAGCAATACACATTAACCCAATAATATTAATATTTTCAAAAGATTTTATTTTTTCATAAAATTCCTGAACATCTTCTGGCATTATGCCATGCTTTTGCTCTTCTTTTCCAATGTTCACTTGTATCATTACATCTATTTTCTTATTAATCTCAGAAGCAGCAGTATTTACCTTCTCAGCAATCTTTTCAGAATCAGTAGATTGAATCACATCAAACATTTCCACTGCTTTAGATACTTTATTTGATTGTAAATGACCAATGAAATGAAATTTAACATCTTCAATATTATTTTCAATTAAAAAATTATTAATTTCATCATACTTCCCTTCAAATTCTTGGATTTTATTTTCTCCAATATTCTTTACTCCTAATTTAACAAGCTCTTTAATAGCTGCAATAGGTTGAGTTTTAGTAACTGCTACTAAAGTAATTCTAGATAATAGATCATCTATTAATTGCTTGTTTAAACTCATTAAAGATTCATTTGGTATTTTCATAATTGCTAGAAAACTAAATAGCTATATATAGTTTATTAAGAATAAAGAATAAAAAAAGAATTTATTCAGATAACTCATCCTCAGAATTTAATTCTACTTCTTCATCTTCATCTGCTTCATCATAGCCACGCATAAATGCTTCCTCTTCAGGACTTATTTCATCATTATCAACAAGACTATTTCTTGCTTTTCCCTTGTATACATTTCTCTCTTCTTCCCATGAATCAAATTCTTCTTCCATAACTTAACACCTTGTAAATTGCCATCTGATAAGGCATATATAAAGGTTATGCTTATAAAATATATATTAAAGGTTTGGAGGGTTTGGTGTTTGGAAGGTCTGGAGGGTTTTTACCCTCTAAACCATCCGAACCCTCCTGACTTTTTCAAATAACTTTAAAAACACCATCCTACTTTTTCTATATAATGGCAAAATCCAAGCAAAATAGCTCTGTTTTAAAGAAGAATTTATCAAAAGTAGAAAAAGCTTATATTAAGAAGTTTGAACTTAAAGTAGCTAATACTATAAAGAAATACAAGCTAGCTAATAAAAAAGAAAAAGTAATAGTTGCTTGCTCAGGTGGAAAAGATAGCACTGCTGTTCTATACATTATGCACAAATTGGGATATAAAGTAGAAGGATTAATAGTAGATCTATTCATAGGTGAATGGTCAGAAGAGAATAGAGATAATATCAATGGTTTCTGTAAAAAGTTAGGAATAAAATTACATATTATCAGTATGAGAAAAATGTTTGGTAGCTCTATTTGTTATATTAGATCTAATATTCAAACTAAAATTAATTTAAAAAATTGTGCAATTTGTGGAGTAATCAAGAGATGGTTATTAAATAAAGAATCTAGAATAAGAGGAGCAAAAAAATTAGCAACAGGCCATAACCTAGATGATCAAGCTGAAACTTTGCTAATGAATATGGTAAAAGGCAATATGGAACTAAGTTTAGGGCAAAGACCATTATCTGGAGTTATTAAAGACAATAAATTTGTACCTAGAATAAAACCATTATTTTTTATAACTAATGCTGAAGTAAGAAAATATAGTGAATTATTAAATTTCCCAGTGTTATATGATCCATGCCCTTGTTCATTAACTGCATTTAGAAGAAAAATAAGAAATTCTATTAAACAATTAGAAAAAGATTACCCTAACATTAAAGAAAAAATGGTTAATGGTTTTTTGAAAAACTTAGAGAAGATTAGGAAAAAGTATAAACCAAAAGGAAAAATAGTTTATTGTAAAATATGTAAAGAACCATCTAGAAATGAGATTTGTAAAACATGTGAATTAATTAAAATATTAAGATCAAAGTAGATTTTTTCTTTTATCTTTGTCTGGAAAATATGTTCCTAAGAGATTATTAGTTAAAATAATCAATATTCTGAAAAAACAACTTAACCAGATGAAATTTTAAATCCAACAACATGGCCGGATGAGGCGAAGCCGAATAGGATATTTGCAGTGACGTTAAAATGCGTAGCATTTTATGGCTTTTCACAAAATGTCCGTCCGTGCCGTTGTTGTTGTTGGATTTAATAACATATTAAAAAGAAAAATATAATAAAAAAGAGAAAAGTCAGAACAAAAAGAGCCTGCCGGCTTGCTAAAAAAAAAAACAAAGAAAAAATTAACTAATTATAAATTCAACCAGATCAAAGAAGAGTGTATTAAAGTTATCACAATTACCATTACATCCAATCATCTCATTCCATTTACTAATTGTCCCACCATTATATCTTAATATTTCTTCATTTGTTTTAGTCAAAGAAACAGAAAATAACACAGTGTTTTTACCATCCCAATATTGGTAAGTCTCAACTAATGAATGAACAGTTTTATGGTCTATATGATCCAAATCTTCTGTAGCAATTGCATCAATCATATCAACAAAAACAAAATCATCACACCCACCATAAGAACATGAAACTAGTCTTTGCCATGGTGTAATTAGATTAGATGTATCATCTAGATTTTCAATATATAATTTTAGATCTGTAACAAGTGCAGCTGTTTTAACAAGATCGTTATCCTTTGAAGCAGTTCTTAGCTCAATAACTTTACTAATTGCTGATAAATAATTAGTTATTGTTGTTTCCGTTAGAGTTGTTCTTGCGACTCCTAATTCAGATAAAGTATCAGTTGAATCTGTTCCACCTTCTACCTCTTCTGTTGTAGCTCTTAACTCAATATCTGAAGAATCACCATCTGCAGAGATTATAATTTGATCCAATAATGCTTCATTTTCTCCCATTGCTGCTAATTTTTCCCCATCAGAATCATCTAAATCTGAAACAGCCATTGTTGTTGGATCATTACCTACCATTGTTGAAATAAGATAAATAAATAACCCAAGGACGATTACGATACCAACTGCAGGAACAATATATTTATATTTGTCCTTCTTGCCATCTGCCTCTCCTTCTCCAAATCCTTTAAAAATATTTTCCTGATTTTGATCTTCATCTACCATTTTATAATAATCTATATTTTAGAAGTTTATAAATGTATTGGTCAAATAGAGATCATTATAATATTATTAGCCATATATTTTGAAAAATTAATACCTAAGAGATAACAAAAACAGCATAGCCAAGATAAAATAATTAGAATCAATAAAAAATAAAAAATAAGAAATAAAAAAAATTAAAGAAAAAAATTATCTTTTCTTCTTTTTGGTTGTTTTCTTTTTAGTTGCTTTTTTTTTCTTAACTACTTTCTTCTTTTTCTTAACAACTTTCTTCTTTGCTTTCTTCTTTACTACTTTTTTCTTTTTCTTAACAACTTTTTTCTTTGCTTTCTTCTTTACTACTTTTTTCTTTTTAACAACCTTTTTTTTTGCTTTCTTCTTTACTACTTTTTTCTTCTTAACAACTTTTTTCTTTGCTTTCTTCTTTACTACTTTTTTCTTCTTAACAACTTTTTTCTTTTTAACAACCTTTTTCTTTTTCTTTACAACTTTCTTCTTTTTTCTTACTACCTTTTTTTTAGCTTTTCTTTTAACCAATTTTATCACCTCTAATATGATGTTAGTGTTTTTATTGGTACTATTATTTATAAAGGTTTTGATTTTTTTTATTCAAAAGTAAACAAAAAAGAGAAAGCAACAAAAACAAAAAGTTTTTTTAAAATTAAATATTAAAAAATTAAAAATTAATTACTGACGAGAAATAAGTTATGGAAACTTTTTTAAATCACAATAACATTCTTTTAATAATGGCAATAGTTAATGAAAATAAAATTAAGATTAATGTTGGAAAAGTACAAAACAAAATATCTAAGAAGATGGAAATATTTTATAATCCAACCATGAAATTCAATAGAGATAGCAGCATTATTTTGTTAAATTCATTACAAAAAAAGAAGATGATAATTGGGATGCCATTAAGTGGTTCTGGTATACGAGGACTAAGGTTTCTAAAAGAGTTAAAAAAAGGCATAATTAATGAGATTTATTTTAATGATTACAAAGAAGATTTTGAATTAATATTAAAGAAAAGTTTAAGATTAAACAAAATTAAAAAAGATAATAACAAAATTATAATTTCTAAAAAAGATGCAAATTTATTCATATTAGAAAACAATGGATTTAGTTATATTGAAGTTGATCCATTTGGTTCACCAAATCCATTTTTAGATTCAGCTGTTAGAAGAATTTCAAGGGAAGGAGTGTTAGCAATTACTGCAACAGATACAAGTGCGTTAGCAGGAACTTATCCAAAAGCATGTGCAAGAAAATATTTTGCAAAACCATTAAGAAATTATTTAATGCATGAAATAGGATTAAGAATTTTAATTAGAAAAATACAATTAATTGGAGCGCAATATGAAAAAGCATTAGTCCCAATATTTAGTTATTCTAAAGATCATTATTATAGAATATTTTTCAGATCTGAAAAAGGTAAGAAAAAAGTTGATGAAGTTTTGAAACAACATCAATATTTTCTAATAGATAAGAAATTAAAATTCGAAGCTAGCAAATTTAATTCTAAAGAAAAAGAATCTCTTAAAGAAAGAAAAGAATATGCTGGACCCTTATGGATAGGGAAATTGTTTGATGATAAATTAATTAGAAATATGAAAAAAGAAAAATATACTAAAGTTATTGGTATTGAAAATAAAGAAGATGTTAAGTTCTTTGAAATGCTATGTGAAGAAACAAAAGTTGATATATTAGGTTTTTATGATATCCCTGAAATTATGAAGAGATATAAGATCAAAGATGGTATTAAACTAGATAAATTAACTGAAAAACTAAAGAAAAATAAGTTTAAAGTAGCTAGAACACACTTAAGCAAGCAAGGAATAAAGACTGATGCTAGTATTGAGGATGTTGTTAAGGTGATGAATTAAATTTCAAGGAAGATTCCTATTTCTTTCTTCTTTTCTGCCAACTAGATGTTTTGGTAGACCTTTGAACAAATTTCTTTCCTCTGTATGTGATGCTCCCCATTTTGCAGGGTTAAAGTTCATTAATTTTCTTATGAAAAACTTCTGAATTTGTGTTTTTTCCATAGATATATAAAAAACAAGGAGATTAATAAATTTTGCCAAGATTTATTCGAAAGATTTCCGACGAGAAATTAATTATGACGTTTAATAATGATGCACTGCTGTCTCAAAATAAAACATTTAAATATAAGTAATTACCATTAATAACTATGGCAGAAACACAATTTATCAGCTACCTAGGAAACACACCAAAAATCAGAGTGTTGGACATGCTAATAACTGGGAGAGAATTAGATTACTCAATAACAGACATAGCAGAGCAAGCTGGAATTGGAAGAGCAACGTTCTATAGAATGTTAGATGGAATGTTAAAAGATAAAGTTATTTTTCCAACTAAAAAACATGGAAATATGCAATTATATAAATTAAATCAAGATAATAAGATTATAAAAAGATTTGTTGAATTATACGATCAAATTTGTAAAACTGCTTCTGAAAAAGAGATTGCAATACAGAAAAAGAAGATAAAAGTGAAAATAAAAAAATAATTCTATCCAACTGCCCTTCTAACATCTGTGCATTCTACTGAATTAACACCTTCAATCTTAGCAATTTCAGCTTCTAAGTCCTCAGTTGAGCCTTTGTCCTCATCCATTACAAAAATTAATATCAATGCGTTCAAACCAAAAGCAACAGGTTCAATTTTTTCCTTTCCAACTTCGCCGCCAAAAGCAGCAATTGCTTCTTTAACCTTATCCTTAATATCATCCAAGTTGACATCTGGAGAAGTAGGCATAAGTTTAAATGTAATTATTACATCAGCCATATTTTTTCCCTCCTTTGAGCTTGTTTAGAGCTCTAATAAGCATAAAAACTAATTTGGACCCTCAAAACCACATTCAGCGCACTTATAACGCACAATATTTACTCTGCATGCCTTACACCTAACTAATTCGTATTTTGAACAACTAGGACACTTAAATCGTACAGATCCACCATCATTTGTTATGCTTTTATTGCAAGAGTTACATTTTACTTGTTTTTCTTCCATTTTGAGTAACCTCCTAAAATTTGTTGTTTTTAGAATAGATTGCCACCTTACTTAAAAAGGTTGTCATATAATACTAAAGTTAATTATTCATTACCATTCTATAAGTACTACAAAGTTATATAAATAAATAAGCTAATAATGAGATTTATATAATAATATTCATATTTATTCATATTTAATGGAGTGAAAAACGGGTGATATTTAATGTCAAAACTAGATAAACTGCCAGAACCACCAGCACCGCCTGCAGGGCTAGAAGAAGGTAGAAAAAAAGGATTTTTCTCAAAAATATTCAAAAAAGAAGAAGATTTACTAGATGAACTCAATCTTGAACCTATTTTAGGAACAGAAGCAAAAAAAGAAGAGAAAAAAGAAATTGCAAAATTAGAAAGAGAACACAAAAAAATAGAAGAACATATCAAAAAGCAACAAAGAGACCTTGAAAAAAATAAACAAACAATACTAGAAAAAAATAAACATGTTAAAGCAGCAAAAGAAATTGAAAAAGTGAAAGAATTATTAAGACATAAAAAAGAAGTATTAGACAAAAGAGAAAAAGAACATCAAGAAAGAAAAAAGATATTAGAAAAAAAAGAAAAGGAAATTCTTAAAACAAAACCAAAAATAATTATTAAAAAAAATAATAATTTGAGTAAAGTCCATAATCAATTAAAGAAACATGAAAAAGACCTAATTAAAAGAAATACTATTCTTCAAAAAAGAATAGAACATCACCTAAGATCAAATAAAGACCATATAATAAAAGAAAAAAATCTAGAACAATGGGAAAATAGACTTGCAAGAGAAAATAGTGAATTAAATAAAAACAGAAAAATGCTTCAACAAGAAGAGACATCCATTGTTAGAAAAATAGATGATTTAAATGCAAAATTAAGATTAGTTCATAAAAAAGAACATAACCATAAAAAAACATCCCTCAAGGTTAAAAATGCAGATAACAAATATAAAAGATTAGTTGAAGAAGAAAAAAAGCTTAGAATAATTAAAAAAGAATTGCAATTAAGAAAAGAAGCAATAGTAATGACTGAAAAGAAGATTTCTGAAGATAAGGCATTAATTGAAAATGAAGATGTAGAAAGTAAAAGACTATTGGATAAAGAACAAACAGCAATAATTGCAAAAATTGAAAAACTTGAACAAATAAAAAAGAACATGAATAGTAAAGAAAAAGAAATTAATGCGAAATTATTAAAGATAACTGAAAAAAATAAAGAAATGAAAGATTTTGAAAAAAGAGCAGAATCAGTTAAAAAAGATGAAGAAAGATTTACCAAAATCAAAAGATCATTAGAACAAAAAGAAGTTGAATTAAAACAGAGAGAATATGGTGTAACCAAGGTTGAAAAAGATAATAATGAAAATAAAAGACAACTAGATAAAGAACAAACAGCAATAGTTGCAAAAATTGAAAAGCTTGAACAACTAAAAAAAGGATTAGATGAACTAAACCTAAAAGTAGCTAATAAATCAAGATCATTAAGTGCAAAAGAAAAAGTAATAACAAGAAAAGAAAAAGAGTTAGATGGTTATGAAGAGAAAGCAAATGCAATTGAATCTAAAATTGAGATGAAAAGGATTGCATTAGAAGAAAAAGAAAAACAAATTAAATTAATGAATGATGATTTAAAAGCTACAAAAAGTATGTTAGATAAAGAAGAAAAAGCAGTAATAGGGAAAATAGAAGAGTTAGATAAGGAAAAAACAGAAATTAGTGAGAAAGAAGATGAAATTGTTAAATTGTTCAATAAAATTGAAAGAGACAAAGAAAAAATAGAAGCTAAAGAAAGATCTATTGATAGTAAATTATCTACATTTGCAAAGTACGAATCTGAACATACTAAGAAAGTAATAGATATTAAAAATAAGATGAATCTATTAAAAGAAAAAGAAAAACAAATTGAACAAAGCCTTAAAGAAATAAAAAAAGTAAAAGGCTTAATTAATAAGAAAAAAGAACTTGAATTAACTAATTCAAGATTGCAAAAAAGAACAGCCATAATGTTTAGAAAGATAGAAAAAGATTATTTGAAAAAACATGGTGTCCCTGTTAGTGAAAAAGTACCAATTAAAAAAATGAAAGTTAGAAAACTAGAAGAAGAAACAATTGGAAAAATTCAAAATGATTCAAATAAAAAAATGCAGTTACTTATAGAAACACCTTTTGAAATCAAAAAAGAGATTGATATAATCAAAGACTTAGTTAGACAAAGAATGTTTGAAGATGCAAATAATAGATTAGTTAAACTTAAAGAATACCAAGAGAATCTTGGAGATATTAAAAACAAGAAACTATTATATTATGATGTCTTAGAGTTAGAAAATAACATTAAAATTGCAAAATATAGAAATTAAATAATCAAAATTTTCCAATTTTAAATTATTAAATTGAGATTATTTTTTCTATTTTATTTATCTTAAACTTCTTCTTAATAAAAAACTCAGTTGTATAAATGTTGGTTAATGTATGGTTACTAATAACACTTGTTTTAAATTCCCCTCCCACTATACCAAGATAAGGAATAAGATTATCTGCTAAATTAACATCAACTAAAACATTTTCATGGATTTCATTAATTAATTTCTCTGCAGCTTCTTTCCCTATAACTTCTGCTTTTTTCCCTCTCTCCCCTAACATATCACTACCAATTCTTAAAGGAATTTGAGAAAATTCTTGATCAGTTTCATTAGTTAACATATTTTTTTTACCTAATATTGCCCAAAGTGTAATCCCAGAGCCTGTTGATAATGCATCATTATATTCAGAGTTAATTTTAACATGTTGAAAATTTAAATATTGTTTAAGATATTGTTCAGCACCTGTTGCTTGTCTCTCTGCTACCTGTGCATCCATTAAATCCTTTGAAGCAAAACTTTTCCCAGAGACAAATACCAATTCAACCTCATAATTTAAGTTAATTGTAGATGAGTTATCAAGCTTGTATGGGTTAATCTTAACTTCTACTTCTCCTTGACCTTTAGGATAAAAACCACGCTTTAATAAATTTAATTCTATTTTTGCAAATTTACTTAATTGGGGAATAATAACTTCTTTCAAATAATCAAAAGTAGGAGACCATTTAGTATCTGTACCACCAATTATGTTTAATGTTGTTCTTCTTTCCCTAAAAACTAATGGAGGTAGAAGACATTGTAACAATAATATGATTGAACCTGCTGTACCTATATCAATATCAAGCTTAGATTTAACAATCTTTGCAGGACAAAACATTAATCTTTCTGAACCAAGTTCATTACCAATAACTTTTGCCTTGTTATTTGTTAGTTTTATTAAAGAATTAACACAAGTAAGATGTTGTGCCTTTAATCCTGGCTTTGATCTACCTTGCCTTATATTCTCAATCACAAAAGGTTGTTGAGTTATCATAGAAAGAGCTAAAGCTGTTCTTACTATTTGTCCACCACCTTCATTATGAGAACCATCAAGTTTTATCATATAAATAAGAAAAAAGAAATAATATAAAAAAGTTCGTATTATTCTTATTAATATTGTTTATATCCTATTAATATTCTTCTTTGCCTTCCTGTTTTTTAATAAAATATAACAACACGCCTAAAACAGCAACAATTACTACAATACCTGCATAGCCCTTATTTCTTTTTGTTTTAAACAATGCGTTAATTGCTGATCCAATTAAATTACCATCTGCTTCTGTCTCTAATAAATCACCTGATTCAACAATCATTGGCTCTTCCAATATTTGTACTTGTTCCTCTTCAACTTCTTCTACTTCGTCTTCATCATCATCTGTTCCTGCTTGTTGTTCCCAAGAAGCTAGTAATGTATCCAAATTATCTTCCTCAACCTCATCATCAATAACTTCTTCAACTACTTCTTCCACTACATCAATATCGCTTCCACCTGAACCACTACTTTGACCACTATCACCAGCACAACTAACTATTGTAATACTTGATGAATTTGTTGCACTCCCATTTTCAATACCATCAAATACTGTTGTTTGTAATTTAACTACATTACCTATTGTGAAATTATCTGCCCTTAGATTTCTGCTTGCATTAATTCCTGGTGTTTGACTAGTAATTATT